>JBGUHM010000098.1:0-12767 GCA_045112115.1 Sodaliphilus sp.
GGCCCTCACCGAAGTGACTTTGAAGTTCTTTCCGTTTGCAGAGAATGTTTCGGGAATCTCGAGGACGCCGTTTTCGTCGCCGACGTAGGTTTCCCCGTCATTAGGCTGGGAGACAGAAACCGCAATCGGGTTTCCAGTGGCTCTCTGGTAATAGTAGTTGATGCCGTTATAGGTAACAATTGTGGCATAACCGACTAACGAAAACGCAGAGAGTAGAATTACGAGCACAGCCCGTAAAGTCCACGACAGGTGATGAGTAGATTTTTTCTTCATCTGTTAGTTTCCTTTCTTGTTTTTAAGTGGTTATTTATATAGTGAATTATGTATTATAAGTCATTAGTTGCAAAAATAGACCACAAAATTATGTTTTTTTATTAAATGTTGCAAGTTTTATGTGATATTTTTTGTAATTTTGCGGAGAATTATACTTAAAACTATCAATAAAAACTATAAAACATGAACAAAATCAAAGGAGTAATTATGATGTCGTTAGTCGGCTTAATGACCCTCTCGGCCTGCGGTAGCGGTGCTGGAAGCGCCGACAACGGCGGAGCTAACGTGAAAGTGGAAAACGGGCAGTTCACGCCCGAAGTTATGTTGTCGCTGGGCCGCGTGTCGGACCCTCAAGTGTCGCCCGACGGTAAGAAGATACTCTACCGCGTGAGCTACGAGGATGTGGCGAACAACAAGTCGAACGCCGACCTCTGGGTGATGGACATCGACGGCAAGAACGCGAAGAAAATCACCGACACACCGAAAAGCGAGTCGAACGCCGTGTGGATTGACGGCGGCAAGAAAATCGCGTTCACCTATACCGAGGACCGTCCTGACGCGACGCCGCAGATGTGGGTGATGGACGCCGACGGTTCCGGCCGCGTCAAAGTGAGCGACATGGAGAACGGCGTAGAGGGCTTCCTTCTCTCGCCCGACGAGAAGATGGTGGTACTCATCTCCACAGTGAAATTGGGCAAGACAGTGCAGGACATTTATCCCGACCTGGACAAGGCGAACGCCCGTCTGCACGACGACATGATGTACAAGCACTGGGACGAGTGGGTGACCGAGATACCTCATCCTTTCCTGTGTGAGTTCAACGGCAAGAAAGCCAGCAAGCCGATCGACATCCTCAAGGACGAGCCTTACGAGTCGCCGCTGCGTCCGTGGGGCGGCGTAGAGCATCTGGCCTTCACGCCCGACAGCAAGGCCCTGACGTATACCTGCCGCAAGAAGACCGGTCGCGAATATGCCGTGTCGACCAACAGCGACCTCTATCGCTACGATATAGCAAGCAAAACGACCAAGAACCTCACCGAGGGCATGATGGGTTACGACACCAACCCGACGTACAGCAAGAGCGGCCGCCTGGCCTGGCTGTCGATGGAACGGGACGGTTATGAGGCCGACATGAACCGCATCTTCGTTATGGAGAAGGACGGCAAGAAGCGCGACCTCACCAAGGACGCCAACTGGGACTACAGTGTAGACGCCATCGCCTGGTCGCCTGACGAGAAATACATCTATTTCCTGGCGCCTCATGAGGGTACAATACCTTTGTTCCGCATGGAAGTGGCCACCGCTAAGGTCGACACCATTGCCGGCGGTGTGAAAGAGTTTGCCGACTACGCCGCGCTTCAGCCGCTTGCCGACGGCCGCGTTGTTACGCTTCGCCACTCGTTCCTGACACCGAACGAGGTGTTCATGGCCGAGATGGGCAAGGAGCCCTTGGCATTGACCCACGTCAACGACGAAGTGATGAAACAGGTTGACGAAGTGAAATGTGAGCGCCACCTCGTGCCCACCACCGACGGCAAAGAGATGGTGACATGGGTGCTCCTGCCGCCGAAGTTTGACAAAACGAAGAAATATCCGTCGATACTGTTCTGCGAGGGCGGCCCGCAGTCGCCGGTGAGCCAGTTCTGGAGCTATCGCTGGAACCTTCGCCTGATGGCCAGCCACGGCTATGTGGTGATTGCACCGAACCGCCGCGGTCTTCCCGGCTTCGGCAGCGAGTGGAACGAGCAGATTTCGGGCGATTACGGTGGCCAGAACATGAAGGACTACCTGAGCGCTGCCGACTACATGAAGAAGCAGGAGTATATCGATCCGTACCACATGGGAGCCACTGGCGCCAGCTACGGCGGTTACTCGGTGTACTTCCTGGCGGGCAACCACAACAAGACCTTCGCCTGCTTCCTGGCCCACGCCGGCATCTTCAACCTCGAGGCGCAGTATCTCGAGACCGAGGAGATGTGGTTCGTCAACTGGGACCTCGGCGGCCCGTTCTGGGAGAAAGACAACGCCACAGCTCAGAAGACTTTCAACACCACCAACGGAGCCTCGCCGCACCGCTATGTTCAGAACTGGGACACCCCGATTATGGTTACAGCTGGCGAGCTTGACTACCGCATCGTCTTCACACAGGCCACACAGGCCTTCAACGCGGCTCGCATCAAGGGCCTACCCGCCCGCATGCTGCTGTTGCCCGAGGAGAACCACTGGGTGCTTCGTCCGCAGAACTCTATGCTGTGGCACCGCGAGTTCTTCCGCTGGATGGACACATGGCTGATGCCCGGCAGCAAGGCCAGCAAGGAATATGTTGCGGCTCAAGACTCAATCAACAAACGCAAGAAAATTGAGGACCCGAAGTGGGAACCGATGATGCTTCCGAAGTAACGATAACAAGGGCGACACTTGAAAGGTGCCGCCCTTTTTTTGCCTCGGCACAGGACTCTATGAGAGCCTTAAACGAAAAATCTCTGCGGAGTTGGGGAGTTGTGTGCTCTACGGAGTTTGGGGAGTTTTGGGGTTGTTTTTAAGATGAAAAACTCCTTTGACTCCTTGACTCCGTAGCGAGAAGGGGGGCTCTACGGAGTTTGGGAGTTGAGGGAGTTGTTTTTAAGATAAAACTCCTTTAACTCCTTTACTCCGTAGCGAGAAGGTGCGCTCTACGGAGTTTGGGGAGTTTTGGGAGTTGTTTTTAAGACGAGGAACTCCTTTGACTCCTTGACTCCGTAGCGAGAATATGTGCTCTACGGAGTTTGTGGAGTTGTGGGAGTTGTTTTTAAGATGAAAAACTCCTTTGACTGCTTGACTCCGTGGCGAGAAGGTGTGTTCTATGGAGTTTTGGATGGCTGGGAAGTGATTTTTTTTGCGCAGAATTTGGCGAATTGGTTGCTATTTATTATTTTTGTGGCGTTAAAAGTGTCGATTGCGCTTGTTTTTTGGCTCTAAAGTTGCTGGAAATAAGCTAATTCGGTTTACATTGAAGATTCTTAACACATTAATATATTAAAGATTATGAAACGAATTTTACTTTTAATTGGCGTCGTGGCGATGCTCGCCATGAATGCAACTGCAAACATTAGGTTTACTATGGGCAAACTGCGATTCTGGGTTTGCGACGACGGCAAGTCGGTGTATCTTCAAGGAGTGGTGGATGGTGAGACAGTAACGGGCGACCTCTATATTCCCCAGACAGTGACTGACGGAGATAAAGAATATACCGTTGTTGGACTTTCGTCGAATTCATTTTACAAACGAACCGGATTAACGAGTGTTTACATCCCCAACAGCGTGAAATACATCCATAGGACTGCATTCTATGGCTGCACCAGTTTGACCAATGTCACCATTCCGAACAATCTGGAATATCTCGGCGACAAAGTGTTTGACAATACTCCGTGGTTCAACGCCATGCCTGACGGCCCAGTGTATTTCGGCAACACATTCTATGTCTATAAAAACCCCAGTTCCATGCCAGCTGGCACTAACTTCGTGGTTAAGGACGGCACGACCCATATAGCGGCTAATGCCTTTCAGAGCTGCGCTAATCTATCGAATATCCACATTCCCAACAGTGTCACCAACATAGGAGAAAATGCCTTCAGTCGTTGCACCGGCCTGACAATCGTGACCCTCCCCAACTCGGCAAAGAATCTCGGCTACAATTTGTTCTATGGCTGCACCGGTTTGACCAGTGTGACCCTTCCCAACACAATCACATCTATCCCTGTCCAATTATTCTACGGATGTCACGCATTGTCAAGCATTACCATTCCCAATACTGTCGAGACAATCTTCGCCAATGCGTTCGCCAACTGCAAAAGTTTGACCAGTGTGAACATTCCCGCCAAAGTGAAAGCAATAGGCCACAATGCTTTCTCTGGCTGCACCGATTTGACCGATATCACCGTTCCCGCTTCGGTGAGATATATCGATCAAGACGCGTTTGCAAATACCGCTTGGCTCAACAATCAGCCCGACGGCATTGTGTATGCCGGCAATGTGGCATATACCTATAAGGGTACGCCCACGGGAGTACTCACCATTAAAGAAGGCACCACCGCCATAGCGAGCAATGCCTTCTCCGAATGCTCCGGCATCACCGTGTTGCGCCTCCCCAGCTCGCTCCTGTATATAGGCACCTCGGCGTTCTACAACTGCACGAGCTTGACCTACTTGACCCTTCCCGGTAATGTGAAGGCATTAGGCACTGGTGCGTTCAGCGGTTGCACCAACTTGACCGAAATCAGCTTCCCCAATTCCCTTCTTATGGTGGGTCGCGGTGGTTACGGTACTAGCGTGTTCTCTGGTTCACAGTGGTACACCGATCAACCCGATGGCGTCGTTTATGCCGGCCCGGTGGCGATTGGCTATAAAGGCTCCTACCCCGCCGACAAAACAATTACCGTGAAAGATGGTACAAAGGCCATAGCGGGTCGTGGAGTGGGAACTGGTGCCGACAAAGTAATTCTTCCCAACAGTGTCACAACTATTGGTGACGAGGCTTTTGAAGACAGCTCTATAAAAGAGATTAATATTCCTCAGTCAGTAACCAGCATGGGTAATAGGGCATTCGTCGGCATGCGCTCCCTGGAGAGGATTGATGCATACGTGGACCCGGCTAATGTGGCGCTTGGTGATGACGCCATCATTATGGGTATGCCAAATCTTGATGACTATTATGACAGAATAGGTACCGGCGTTTGTTTCTTCTTCCAAGGCAGTCATGAGATGGACGATTGCGTGCTCCACGTGCTACCCGGCAAGGAGGAAAGCTTCGCCAACGCCTGGAGCTGGGCACGATTCAAGCACATCGTGGGCGACCTTGGCAGCTCGGCTACCGGCGACCTCAACGGCGATGGCCAGGTGAACACCGGTGACGTGAGCGAACTGTACCGTGCGATTCTCAACGGCTTGACCGACAGCAAATACGACATCAACGGCGACGGCTCGGTGAACACGGGCGACGTGTCGGCACTCTACAGCATTTTGCTGGGCAACGGTTAAGTTGTCGCCGATTAAATATCAGGAGGGTGCTTGAATGCACCCTCTTTTTTTCTCCCTCTTGCCACGGAGTTTGGTGGTGTGCTCTACGGAGTTTGAGGAGTTGTGTTCTCTACGGGGTTTGGGAAGTTGTGTGTTCTCTACGGAGTTTGGGAGTTGAGGGAGTTGTTTGTAAGACGAGGAACTTCTTTGACTCCTTTACTCCGTAGCGTTCAAGTGTGCTCTACGGAGTTTGGGGAGTAGTTGGTGTTCTACGGGGGAGTTGTGTGTGTTCTACGGAGTTTGGGGAGTTGTTGGAGTTGTTTTTTAAGACAAGGAACTCCTTTAACTCCTTGACTCCGTAGCGATTTGTGTGTTCTACGGAGTTTGGGGAGTTGTGGGAGTTGTTTTTAAGATGAGGACTCCTTTGACTCCTTGACTCCGTAACGATTTGTGTGTTGTTCTACGGAGTTTGGGGGGGGTTGGAGTTGTTTTTAAGATGAAACTCCGTTGACTGCTTGGCTCCGTAGCGTTCAAGTGTGCTCTACGGAGTTTGGGGAGTTGTGGGAGTTGTTTTTAAGATGAGGACTCCTTTAACTCCTTTACTCCGTAGAGATTAGGGCTCGGATGTTATGGTTTGAATTTGTTGCGCAGGGGGACGCCGGTGACCTTGTAGTTGCCTCCGCGGCAGTCGAAGTTGACGTCGAAAGTGCCGTCATAGATGTTGACGTTGCTCACGAAGTTGGTGACATTGAGCGAGGGGTAGGGCGTGGCCTGGCCGTTCATGTAGTAATTCGGGGTGATGCCGTCGCCGGTGAGTTTGAGTCCGCCCTTGGCTGGTTCGGCTGTTAGTCCGGGAATGCTGATTTGCTTCAGCACGGGGCTTTTTACACCGTCGAGTTCGAACTGCACATTGTAAAGCACCAGTTCAGCCGTCATGGTTTTGTGGTTGAATTTCACTTCGTAGGCGGTCTGTCCCTCGTGGTAGAAGCTCTCGCTGCATATGCTGCCTCCAATCGACACGACCCGGTACTGGTTGCTTACCGAGAAAGCGAACGATGTGTTCTGGTTCAATTCTTCGATAACTCCCATGAAGTCGCTCACGGTGTAGTCGCTCGACATGGGTTGTCCCTGTTCGTCGACCATTGTGAGATTTTTAATGTTTGCGATGTATCCCGCAATATTTGTCTCATAGGTTTTCACCTTCTTGAAATTGACTTTGTTAGCGAAGTCACCTTTGAGGAAGAAGCTCACGTCGACAGGCATTCTCTTGTCGAAACGTATGCCCGAGACGCCTATCATATTAAGTCCCCAGGGTTTATCGTCGTACTGCTGAAGCCCTACCAGTTTGTAGGTCGCCTCACCTATGTAGTTCACACTCTGGTCGTTGATATTGAAAGTGAATGTCGTGAGTTTGCTGAACGACAAGTCGTAGGGTTTGGGTGCGGGATTGTCGGGTTCGTCGTCTCCGCACGCCGGCAGCATAACTGCTAATGCCGCCAGGGCAATAATGGTCAAAAATTTCTTCATTTTTAGATTGTTTTTTATTGTGTTTTAAATATTTAGTCTCAGTGTTGCGCCGAAAGTGCGTCCTGTGGCGCGCTGCAGGAACTCGTGGGAGATCGACACGAAATAGAAGGTGTTGTAACGCGTGCCGGTGAGGTTGCGTCCCCAGAGCTGTAGAGAGCCTCGCCGTCCCTCGAGGGTGATGCTTGCGCCCAGGAGCGCGTAGAGCGGCTGCTTGAGCGAATTGTCCTCGTTCCAGTAGATGTCGCCCGCCGCGCGGCAGTTGATGTCGGCTGTGAGGGCCCGGCACCAGTCGTCGCTCACATTGAGTTGCCACGAATAGCGCGCGCCGGCATAGACGGTGTTGACGGGGCAATAGGGCACGAACTTTCCGTCGAACCGTTGCTTTCCGTTGTCGTAGTCGACAAACGTAGCCCGGCACCATCCGTAGCTGGCTGTCAGTTCGAGGTTTTTCACGGGCACGGCGCTGAACGATAGTTCGGCACCGAGGCTCCGCGTCTTACCCGCGTTGGTCATCACGCGTCCTGTTGTTGTTCCGTCGGGGAAGACGGTCATCTGGCGGTCGCGGCAGTCGATGTAGAACAGCGTGGCGTCCATTGCCCACCGTCCGTCGTGAGTGGTCATCGAGTATCCCGCCTCGTAGTTCCAAGCCACTTCGGGGTTGTATCCCACAATGCGGTCCACGTCGTAGCTGGCCCCGATTCCCATCATGCCCATCAGTTTCTGCTGCAGCACGTCGCTGAACATCTGCGTGTTGAATCCTCCGGCCTTGTATCCTTTGCTCCACGAGAGTCTGACGGTCTGCTCGAACTTGTCGCGTGTCCATCGGTAGCTTATTCCGATTTTAGGCAGCAGTTGCAGGAAATGCTTGTTGAGCGTGCCGCGGTCGTCGATGTCGATGTCGTCGTGGCGGTACACCCCTCCGTTGCGGGTGTCGAGCACGTCGTATCCCGTGCTGGTGAAGCTGTGGTAGTTGAGCCTCGTGTGCTCGTAGTCGAGCCGCAGGCCTGCCGTGAAAGTGAACCCGCCGTGGCGGTAGCTGCTCTCGTGGTAGAGCGCCGCGCCCCAAGTGGGGCACGTGAAATGGCTGCCCAGTTCAAACTCGCGGGTGTCCCAGGCGATGGGATAGTAGGGGTTCAATGGGTTCACATGGTCCTCGATGAGCAGTCGAATCCCCGTGTCGCGGAACGTCACCGGCGCGTCCATGCGGTAACGCCTGAAGAAGGCGAACGCGCCTGCGGTCCAGTTGTAGCGGCTGTCGGCTGCCGAGCCGCGCAGCACGATGTCCTGTGTCACGGCGTGTTCCCGCCGTGCCTGCGTTAGTGTGAAATAGGGCAGGGGAGTGAAGTCCTGGTCGAGGGTCATGTTGTCGTCGAGATACTGGTAGCTGGTGGCCGAGGTGAGACTCACGTTGTCCCAATGATGCGACACGGTGAGTCCGTCGAGCACCGAAGTGCGGCGGTAGAAACAGGTGTCGTTGTAAGCAATCTCGCCGGTCTCGAGGAACTCGTAGGGGTATCCGCCCTGACGGTTGACAGAGACGAAGGCTGTGTTGGCAACGTTCCACCGGTCGCCGGGCCGCCATTCGAGTTTGACGCGTGCGCTCATTTGCCGCTCCCAGTCGATGAGGCGGCCGTTAAATGCGTTGCGGAACGTTCCGTCGCCCCGGGTGAGGTATACGCCCGCCATGAGTGCGAAACGGTCGTTCACACGATGGTAGTGGCTTATGCCCGCCTTAATCGCCCCGGCGCTGGCCCCTTCGAACAGTATCCTGGTGCCTTGCCAGACGAACGGGGAGAGCGTGGTGATGTTCATCAGTCCGCCCATGGTGTTTCGTCCGTGCAGCGTGCTTTGCGGCCCTCGGAGCATCTCCATGCGAGCCATGTCGGGCAAGTCGAGGTCGTAGTTCTCCTTGCACAGGACGGGAATGTTGTCGATGGAAAGTCCCATTGCTGGTTGGTCGATGCGCGCGCCGAGACCGCGAACATAGATTGACGAGGTCATTCTCGAGCCGTAGTCGGGCATAAAAAGATTGGGCACCATGTCGCTCAGTTGGCGTGGACTGATCAACCGCTCGCGCTCGATATCGTCGCGGCCTACCACGGTCGCAGCCCCCGCGCGGTTGCGGTCGCTCTGCTTGAAAGCGACGACGTCGACCTCCTCGAGGGTGACCCGTGTAGATAAAGTGTCGGCGCTCTGTGAAAGGGCGCCGAACACTATGCTTATATGTAGTAAAATCAGTAAAAACGCTTTTTTCACGCCGCAAAATTACTACAATTCTCTGATATGTGCAATCACTACATGTAGTGATTAAATGGTGATGCTTCCGGTGGTTTACCAGGCGAACATCGGGTAATTCTGCATCATTGCGTTGACCTTCTCGCGAACCGAGGTGATTACCTGCTCGCTTTCGGGCTGGCTGAGCACAGTGTCGATCATTTCGACGATTTCGCCCATCTTGTCCTCTTTCAGGCCGCGGGTGGTGATAGCCGGCGTACCGAGGCGCAGACCAGAGGTCTGGAACGCAGAACGGTCGTCGAACGGCACCATGTTCTTGTTGGCGGTGATGTCGGCATCGACAAGCGCCTTCTCGGCCACCTTACCGGTGAGTTCGGGATATTTGGTGCGCAGGTCGACGAGGATGCAGTGGTTGTCGGTTCCGCCGCTGCAGATTTTGTAACCCTTGTCGATGAGTGCCTGAGCCATAGTGGCTGCGTTTTTCTTCACCTGTTTCTGATACTCTTTGAACTCGGGCTTGAGAGCCTCGCCGAAAGCGACAGCCTTACCGGCGATGACGTGCTCGAGCGGTCCACCTTGAACGCCGGGGAACACAGCCGAGTCGAGCAACGACGACATCTTGCGAATCACGCCCTTCTTCGTTGCCTTGCCCCAAGGATTGTCGAAGTCCTTGCCCACGAGGATGATACCGCCGCGCGGACCGCGCAGGGTCTTGTGGGTTGTAGAAGTCACGATGTGAGCATATTTCAGCGGGTTGTCGAGCAGTCCTGCAGCGATGAGACCTGCGGGGTGAGCCATGTCGACCATGAGGATGGCGCCCACCTCGTCGGCAATCTTACGCATGCGTGCGTAGTCCCACTCGCGGCTGTAAGCGCTTGCACCGCCAACGATCAACTTCGGTTTCTCGCGGCGTGCCACTTCTTCCATCATGTCGTAGTCGACGAGACCGGTGTCGGCCTTCACGTTGTATTCTACCTGGCGGAACATCAGACCCGAGAAGTTCACGGGGCTACCGTGCGAGAGGTGACCTCCGTGCGCAAGGTTGAGGCCCATGAAAGTGTCGCCGGCTTTCATCACAGCCATGAACACGGCCATGTTGGCCTGCGCACCGCTGTGCGGCTGTACGTTGACGTATTCAGCGCCGAAGAGTTCTTTCAGTCGCTCGCGAGCGAGGTCTTCCGACTCGTCGACACACTGACACCCGCCGTAGTAGCGGTGTCCGGGGTATCCCTCGGCATATTTGTTAGTCAGGCAGCTGCCCATTGCTTTCATTACGTCGTCGCTGACGAAGTTCTCGCTTGCGATGAGCTCGATGCCGCGCTGTTGGCGCAAACGCTCACGCTCGATGATGTCGAATAGTTGTTTGTCCATTTTGAAGATGTTATGGTTTATGTTTTATTGGTTTTTGCGCCACAAATGTACCCCAAAGGCGTGACACGGCCAAATTTTTCAGTTGAAAATTATGCAATACGGTGTAAAAAGACGATTTAATGTATCAAGATGAGAAAAAAATGATTATCTTTGCACGATTTATAAGCCTATTGCGAATAAGACCAAAAGCTAAAAGAATGAAGAAATGATCACTTACTGGAAATACGACGAACACTACATCCAGATTGAGGACTGGGAAAAGGGATGCTGGGTGAGAGTGAGCAACCCGACGATGGATGAGTTGCAGATGCTGGAAAGCAGATGGAAAGTGTCGCTCGACGATGTGAAGGATGCCACCGACGCCGACGAGCGTCCTCGTCTGGACCAGGAAGAGGACCGGTTGACGATGATTGTCCGCGTTCCGAACAGCCATAAGGGCCCTGGCGGCACAACATCGTTCAGCACAAGTCCGCTTGCGGTGTCGTTGACCTCTGAGGCCTTTGTCACGGTGAGCTATTTCGAAAACGAGGTTTTGGACGACTTCATACTTTGGAGCAACCGTCGCAAGCAGCCCGAGCGTCGCGAGCATGACCTGATGCTGTCGATTCTGCTGTCGAGCTCGGTGTGGTATCTCAAATACCTCAAGCAGATGAGTTCGATGATGGGCGCTGTGGAGAAGCGCCTGGAGAAGTCGATGGACAACGACGAGTTGCAGAAGATGATGGAGCTGGAGAAATATCTCATCTACTTCATCACGTCGCTGCGAGGCAACGAGATGGTGCTCACCCGCCTGAAGAAGGTGCTGCGCAACGTGAACTACGACGAGGACCTGCTCGACGATGTGGAGATTGAGATGCAGCAGGCCTACGACACCGCAAGCATCTATAGCAAGATTCTTGACCGCCAGCAGACGTCTTATGCGTCGATTATCGGCAACAACATGAATGTGATCATGCGCACCCTTACTGTAATCACCATCATCCTGATGGTGCCTACCGGCATCGCCGGATTTTACGGCATGAACGTCCCCAACGCTATGGAGGCGTGGGTGTGGGGCTTCCCGTTCGCCATCGTGCTGTCGGTGATACTGTCGGTGCTGATTTATAGGTATTTAAAACGCAAGAAACTTATTTAACTATAAAAACTGTAAATTATGAAAAAAGTTGTTTTGTTATTAGTGTCGGCAATGGTCGCCCTGGGCGCGGCAGCTCAAAAAGCCGAAGACTTTATCAGTGTTGATGATATATTCCGCATTGTGACGTCGCGTTACATCACTTATGCCAACGAAGAGAGCGATGCCGCTTACGTGGAGGCGACTTACGACGCTATCATCAGTGCCTACGGCTATGTCCATGAGTTGCCGGGCGACGGCTACGGCGGTCCGTGTGCCATCATCGACGGCTACTACAAAGGCGGCCGTAACGATGTCGCCAAGGCAATGTTTGTGCCTGAGGATGAGATGGCAAGCGTGATTTTCATCTCGGCATGCAATATGGGAGACGAAAGCGACTACGGTTATCCCGAGGTCACCGTTACGTTTTACGACGATAACGCGGTCGCTGCCATGATGGCGCAGCTTGTCGAAGAGGGCTTCGAGATGTTCGATTTCGACAATCCCGAGGCCGTTGGCGACACAATACTTCTCTATAAAGGCGACCGTCAGGTGCGTGTGGCTGAGACCGAGACCGGCTATTTGTTCCAATTCAGCATAGCACAGTAATCATGACAAAGTGGATTGTTTTTCTTGCCGTGCTGCTGGTGTCGGCCGTGTGTTTTTGGGCTTATGCCAAACACCGTGAGAGTGAGGATGCCAAGTTGTTCCGCACAGTAGAGCCCGACGAGTTCGAGCGCGTGATAGCAGGCGATGTGACCTTACTCGACGTGCGCACACAGAGCGAATACGACGCGGGTCATATAGGCGGCGCGATGCTCATCGACGTGATGTCTTCAGGTTTCATCGAGAAAGCCTGTGCCGAATTGCCGCAGGACAAGCCTGTGGCGGTGTACTGCCGCAGCGGTCATCGCAGCGCGAATGCCGCGCGCCAGCTTGTGGCACACGGCTACCAGGTGGTGAACCTCGACGGCGGCATTCTCGCCTGGCAGAAGGCCGGCAAGACTACGCTGCCGTAATATGCAGTGAAATATCGCATGAAAGTGAAGAAAAAGGGACGGTTCTTTTTTCTTCATTTTCGCTTTTCAACCAGTTGGGAGAGGGCGGTTTGGAGGCGGCCTTTAGAGTCAACGGGCAGGGAATCAGCCTTTTTGGTTGGGAGAAAGTGAAGAAAAAGGGACGGTTCTTTTTTCTTCATTTTCGCTTTTCGACCAGCTGGGAGAGGGCGGTTTGGAGGCGGCCTTTAGAGTCAACG
>JBGUHM010000099.1:0-20248 GCA_045112115.1 Sodaliphilus sp.
CTTCATGTTCTACATCGGTCCGAACAAGTATAAGGTATTGTCAAGCTACGACAAGTTCTCGCCGAACGAAGACCTCAAACTCACTCGTCTGGTGTCGCTGGGCTGGACCCTCTTCCGATGGATCAACACCGGAATCATTATTCCTGTGTTCAACTGGCTCGGCAACTTCGGTTGGAGCTACGGCATAATCATTTTGGTGCTCACCATTCTGCTGAAGCTTGTGCTGTTCCCGCTCACATATAAGAGCTACATGTCACAGGCTAAGATGCGCGTATTACAGCCCGACGTGAAAGCGATCAACGAGCGTTACCCCAACCAGGAGGACGCCATGAAGAAACAACAGAAGACGATGGAGCTTTACCGTCAGGCTGGTGCAAGCCCCATGGGCGGATGTCTGCCCATGTTGCTGCAGATGCCTATCCTCATCGCAATGTTCTGGTTCTTCCCATCGAGCATCGAGTTGCGTGGACAATCGTTCCTCTGGGCTCCCGACCTTTCGGCTCCCGACGGCATCATCGCACTGCCGTTCTCTATTCCGTTCCTCGGCGACCACCTGAGCATCTTCTGCTTGCTCATGACCGTGACCAACATCACATATACCTATCTGTCGATGCAGTCGCAGTCATCAAGCTCGATGCCGGGCATGAAATGGATGATGTATCTCATGCCGGTCATGTTCCTCGTGTTCTTCAACACCTACGCCGCCGGATTGAGCTACTACTACTTCGTATCGCTGCTGATTACCATTATCCAGACCTACAGCTGCCGCGCACTCGTCAGCGAGGAAAAAGTGCGCGCCGTAATGGCCGAGAATGCCAAGAAGCCTAAAAAGAAAAGGGGTTTTATGGCACGTCTCGAAGAAGCTCAGAGACAGCAGCAGAAAATGCAGCGCGAACGCGAACGCCGGAATCGACGGTAATTAAATCGAAATATGTCACCGAACGGAAACAACAACACCTCAAAATCGCCATGGCTCAAATGGGTCATGGCGACTGTTGTTGGTTTTCTGCTCGGTGTGGGGCTTTTGGTATTTCTCAACCGACAGCACATTTTCCATCCTCGGGTGGAAATCGACCGCAAGCAATACCCCGTGGCCGGTATCGACGTGAGCGCACATAACGGTAGCGTCAACTTCAACAAAGTGAAAGGCGACGGATTCTCATTCGTTTTTGTCAAGGCCAGCGAAGGGTCGAAATACCGTGACAGTCTGTTTCGCCGCAATGTGACGCGCGCGCATGAGGCAAATCTGGTCGTGGGTGCCTACCACTTCTTCCGCAAAGGACGTGACGGGAAAGCACAGGCGCTCAACTTTCTTGCTGCTGTCGAAGGGGTCACGCTCGACATGCCATTGGTGGTCGACGTGGAGGACTGGAGCAATGACAACTATGTCGACAGTGCCACCGTGAGGAAAAGGCTAAAAGACCTAATCGACAGACTTCATGTAAGCGGACGAAAAGTGATGATTTACACCAACGGCGACGGATACGAGGCATATTACAAGAAAGGCCGATACGATCATCTGCCGTTATGGATTTGCGCTTTGAAACAACCTTCAGAGCTGAAGGCTCAAGCCACATTTCAGCAGTACAGCCATTGGGGTGAAGTAGAGGGTGTCGAAGGCGATGTCGACCTCAACATTTTCCTCGGAAGCATAGACGATTGGCGACGATGGAGGGCTTGCTGCTTGAGCAACGGATAAACCAACTACCGCAACGGCGGTCTAATCAATAAAACGTGTAACAATGAAACTACTCATCAAATATCTTATGGCAGCCTCTGTGGCAGTAATAATGTCTGTCACGGCATCGGCCGGCGTATACAACTGGGCTCGATACAACCTCAACTTCGAGACTCCTGATGGCGGCTACATTCCATATTCGACGTCTTCTTATGTAGAGATTCATTGGGAGGACATGCTATTTACTACTCAGGTTTTCGTAAAGGATAAAGACCACAAAAAAAAGGTGTACGAAGAGAACCTGCAGCGTAAAGCCTTCGGTTATAACATGTACGACATCGAAACGGTGAAATTCAAGGTCAAAGGGTTCGATTCTTATGCCATCGAGGGTACAATGCCCGACGGCTCTCGTGCAATCATCGCCGACCTTGTAGCAAAGAAGCAAGACATAGTCGTCGAGATAACAATCAACTATCTGCTCGGAAACAGGGAGATTGCCGAAGACATTATTAAAAGCTTCGCTATAAACAAAGACAAGAAACCTGCTGAACGAAAGAAGAAAAAACAAAAGGTCCAGAAAAAAGATGATGCCGACAAACAAAGGCAGCAACAGCAACGGTCTACTCCCTCTGGGCCCGTTTATGAAATTTGACCTCTCACCACGACGACATGGGTAAAGCAAGTAGAGTCATTCAACGATATCCTCTTCTGACTTTTTTGGCAGTTGCCATGCTGTGTATCGCTCTGCAACTGATTGCGGTCGATTACCAGATTGGAAAAGCGACTGACCATAACTGGCTGAACTCTCTCACATTTCGCAAACTGCTCGATTTGGTTTTGAACCACGTGGCCGATGCGCTCATCTTGGTGATGCCTTTCTACTTGTTGCCTCGTCGATGGAGATGGATTTGGTGGATAATACCCGTTCTGCTCACGGTGTGGTGTTTCGCGCAGTTCATCTATTTTCCCACCTATCGGGAAATAATGCCGTTCTCGTCTTTCGTACTTTTCGACAACGTAGGCGATGTGGTGGTGGGGAGCACTCTCGGGTCTTTACGATGGGCACACCTCGAGGTGGTGATTCCGCCTGTCATATTGCTCGGGGTTTGGCTAATATGGTTCCGACGGCCATTGCGAACCAACAGCACCAGTGCGCGGCGGCGCTGGATATGGGCTGCCGTGTCGATTCTCTTGTTCGTTTTAATTCGTCTTATAGTCACTCTCGACCAGTACGCCAGCGACGATGAAGAGCATGACTTCGGCAAATATCTCTATTCTCAGTACTGCATAGTGTGGAACCGACACTGTTACTACTATACCGCCAACGGATTCGTTCCGCTTGCAATACACAGCGCCGTGACTTCACTCGCCGACGACGAACATCTTTCTGATGAACAGTTACGGGAGGTCGAGAACTATATCTCAACGCAACCGAAGTATACCGACAACACTTACGCTTTCGTTCCCGCCGACGGGTCTAAGCCGAACTTGTTGCTCTTGGTTGTGGAATCGCTCAATTCCTGGGCCGTCGACCTGGAGATTGACGGAAGGAAAGTGGCGCCGACTCTCGACAGTCTCAGCCGCGACTCTTCGGCT
Organism: Sodaliphilus sp.; assembly: GCA_045112115.1. GTDB lineage: Bacteria > Bacteroidota > Bacteroidia > Bacteroidales > Muribaculaceae > Sodaliphilus. The sequence continues at coordinate 3,275 of JBGUHM010000099.1, forward strand.
ATCGTGGGACGGCGAATGAAGACTCAAGTAAAAAACGGACGTTCAAGCGACGGTGTGTTCATCTACAATACCGGACTGCTGCCGCTCATGACCAAAACGGTGGCCATGGCCTACAGCGAATCAACTTATCCGGCACTGTGCCACGCTCTAAAGGGTTACACCTCTTTATATATGTGCTGCGACGACCCGTTGCTCTGGAACAAGCAGAGGATGGCCGATAACTACGGATACGACAAACTGCTCTCATATCTCGACTATGAGAAATATCTGAGTGGCAGGTATCAGATGGTCGACTCCGTTTTGCTCTCTAACGCATCTGATGTTATCGACTCTCTTAAAACTCCGTTTGCCATGATGCTTACGACTACGGGCATGCACTCTCCCTACAGCGACTGCAAATTGCCGGCCACTTGGATAAGTCGCTCTAAACAATACACACCTACTGTGAGAAACTATCTGGAACGTCTCGCTTATTTCGACCGTCAGTTTAAGGCTTTCTTATCAAGGCTAAAACGAGACGGAATCTATGACAATACTCTGATTGTGATTGTCAGCGACCACAGCGAATTTGTCGACCACGATGCTCATGGTAGGCCTGCAATCGACCCTGAGGGTGACAATTGCACTCTCATAGTGCTAAATTCGGGTAAAGGACGGGTTATAAACGAGGTGTTCGGGCAGGTTGACATTTACCCCACCATTCTTGACCTTATGGGCGCTAACAATTACCCGTGGAAGGGAATGGGCAACAGTCTGATGCGCACAAAAGTGAATTCGGCGGCAACAAGCATCGACGAAATTGCCGGCGAACGAAAGTCGGCGGCTGCGAAGCGCCAAAGCTTGGCTTGGACTATAAGCCACTACATTATCACTTCAAGATATTTCAAAAACAAGAAACCAATAAAAAACAACTGATTTAAAAGAACGAAAAAATGTCGCTTACTCCTGTATATACAATTGTATTGCTGATTTTGTCGAACATTTTCATGACCTTTGCCTGGTACGGGCACCTCAAACTTCAAGACATGGGTATCTCTAACGGATGGCCGCTCTGGCTCGTGATTCTCGCCAGCTGGGGCGTCGCACTGTTTGAGTACTCAATGCAGATTCCTGCCAACCGTATTGGATATATTGGCAATGGCGGTGTGTACACTCTCATACAACTAAAAGTGATTCAAGAAGTAATCTCGCTCACGGTTTTCACCGTCTTTGTCGTGGTGCTCTTCAAGGGTGAGTCTCTGCACTGGAACCACATGGTGTCGTTCGCACTGCTTGTCGCAGCCGTTTATTTCGCATTTAGATAGATAATGACATGACTGATATCAACAACAGCATCATAAAACTGGTCTCGTCGCTGCAGATGAAGAAATTCCGCGACCGTGAACGCCTTTTCGTAGCCGAAGGATGGAAATGCGTACGAGACACTTGGAACGCTTTCAACTGCCGGTACCTCATCGCTACTCGAACATGGTATGAGCGATACGGAACAGCTGCCCACTACGACAAACTTGTGATGGCGGGCAAAGGCCAGATGGCAAAAATGTCGCAGTTCTCTACACCGAGCGACGTCATCGCAGTATACGAGATTCCTGAAACGAATGTCGACTCCGAGGTGGTGGAGAATAGCATCAACATAGTGCTCGACAACGTTCAAGATCCTGGCAACCTCGGAACAATAGTACGACTCGCCGACTGGTTCGACGTACCATACGTCTTCTGCAGCGCAGGAACGGTCGATATCTACAATCACAAAGTGGTGCAGGCGACTATGGGTGCTATTGCCAATGTGAAGGTCGTCTATTGCGACATCGAACAGCTTTTCGATGACTACCCCGAGATGGAGATTTGCGGAACTTTCCTCGACGGTGAGAACATTTTCCGGAGCGAACTGCCTGACAAAGGGTTCATTGTCTTCGGCAACGAGGGGCAAGGTATATCGCCCAAAATAGCAGAGCGGGTCTCCCGGCGTCTTCTCATTCCAGCAACAAGCAAGCACCACGCAAGCGACTCGCTCAACGTGGGTCTCGCCGCGGCAATCACCGTGGCACAGTTCAGGAAATAACGGTTTAACCCGAATCGGTCATTAGGATAAAAAAACATACCTCACCGGTCTTGTGACCGATTCGGGTTTAATTCCCCAAGATAATCATATAGAGGTCGCTCACGTCACCGGTGTTAACCACACCGTCTCCGTTGACGTCGGCAACATCGGCGTTCGACAAGTCTATACCTAAAATCACGTTGTACAACTCACTCACGTCACCGGTATTTATCTGACCGTCTTTGTTGACATCGCCATTTGAAATATAGTGAGCGCCGGCAACTACAAAACTTATGCAATATCCAGCACCGTTGTTGTCAAGCTTATGCTTCGTGCCGCGGCTGTCGGTAGCCTGAACTTGATAACTAAGCGTGTAACATTTACCTGATTGTAAACCGGAGAGTAAATCGACGGCAACGTTGTGACTCCAATGTTGTTTGTCGCCCGACGATTCGGCTTCCAATGTTGTGTGTTTTACCGTATGCTGAAGGTCTTCGTCGATGAAAACACAGGTCAACTCGACTTCACTCATAGCCTTTGAAGTGACAACATCGAAACCATCGAGTGTAAAGGTTTCCTGACCGCCACGCTCTTCAAGATAAAGCGCTTCTGAATCAATTCCTGCGAGATGTTGCATAGTGAAAGAGCCCTCACTCGTCGACGTGAACGAGATATCAAGCGATGTCACCACCGACTGGCACAATGCCGCCACTGGTAGCATCGCCACCGCAATCATCATGACAATCAATATCTTAACACGTCTCATATCGAATAACAAGTGTATAAATACTCTCTTTACAACTTGCAAAGATACTCTTTTCTCTCCATTGTTCCAAATTCTAAGCATTAAAATCCACAACACCTTCCAAAAACACCCCAAAAACACCCCAATAACCTCAAAAATAAAAAATGCTCTCTTCTCCCCCATCCCATACCTTTAAAGACCCACCCAACTCCACAAAAATCATTCATTAATTCAAAATGCCAACCACCATCCAGTGTCCCACATCCTCCATCTTCCATATTACATCTTCCATCCTCCATGCGCAAAGCGCTCTTGCCTACTGCCCCACGACAAAGAAACTGCCACACTCACATGCAATTTCCTTCAAAACGCCCTCAAAATCTCGTTTTTTTGCAAAAAACAACCGAAAGTTTTGCCATGTGCGGGGAATTTTGTACTTTTGCGGCTTGATAATTTTAATAAAGTGCTTTTGTAGGGCACGGATTACTAATTAAAAAACAAAACTTTATGATCAACATCAAATTTCCTGATGGAAGTGTAAGACAGTATGAGAGCGGAGTGACACCTCTTGAGGTGGCACAAAGCATCAGCAGTGGGCTTGCCCGCGCTGTGTTAGCCGCCAGTATCAACGGCCAAGAATGGGACCTTTCTCGCCCCGTTTGTGAGGACAGCGAGATTAAGCTCTTCAAGTGGGAAGACCCCGAAGGCAAACACGCATTCTGGCACACTTCGGCACACTTGCTCGCCGAGGCTTTGCAGGAACTCTATCCGGGCGTACAGTTCGGTATCGGTCCTGCAATCGAGAACGGTTTTTATTATGACATCGATCCGGGTGAGAACGAAATCACTCAAGCCGATTTCCCGAAAATCGAGAAGAAGATGACCGAGCTGGTGGCACGTAAAGAAGCCGTGGTGCGTAGCGACATCAGCAAGGCCGACGCATTGAAATTCTTCGCCGATGGTGGCCAGAACTACAAGCTCGAACTCATCAACGAGCTGCAAGACGGCACCATCACCACATACACACAGGGCGCTTTCACCGACCTGTGCCGCGGACCGCACATCCCCACCACAGCCCCCATCAAGGCCGTGAAAGTGCTGTCGCTCGCCGGAGCCTACTGGCGCGGTGACGAAAAACGCAAGCAGATGCTGCGCGTATATGCCATCTCTTTCCCCAAGAAGCAGATGCTCGACGAGTATCTCGTGCTGCTCGAGGAGGCTAAGAAACGTGATCACCGTAAACTCGGCAAGGAGATGGAGCTTTTCGCTTTCTCTCACAATGTGGGACAGGGTCTACCGCTGTGGCTGCCGAAGGGTGCCGCACTGCGTAACCGTCTGCAGGACTATCTGGCGCGCATCCAGAAAAAGTTCGGATATCTCCAGGTGGTTACACCGCACATCGGCAACAAGATGCTCTATGTCACCTCAGGACACTACGCAAAATACGGCAAGGACTCGTTCCAACCCATTCAGACTCCTGAAGAAGGCGAGGAATACTTCCTCAAACCTATGAACTGCCCGCATCACTGCGAAATCTACCGCACCGCCCCGCGCAGCTACCGCGACCTGCCTCTGCGCCTCGCCGAGTTCGGAACTGTATATCGTTACGAGCAGAGCGGTGAGTTGCACGGACTGACTCGTGTACGCTGCTTCTGCCAGGACGATGCACACATCTTCTGCACACCCGACCAAGTAAAGGGTGAGTTCCTCAACGTGATGGATATCATCAACCACATCCTCGGAGTGTTCGGTTTCGAGTACGAGGCACAAATCTCGCTGCGCGACCCCAATAACAAAGAGAAATATGTGGGTTCCGACGAAAACTGGCAACTCGCTCAGCAGGCCATCATCGAGGCTTGTGCCGAGAAGGGTCTGCCCGCACGTACCGAAGAGGGTGAGGCCGCATTCTACGGACCGAAACTCGACTTCATGGTAAAGGACGCTCTCGGCCGCCGCTGGCAGCTAGGTACAATCCAGGTCGACTACAACCTTCCAGAGCGTTTCGAACTCGAATACACCGGCGCCGACAACCAGAAACACCGCCCAGTGATGATTCACCGCGCGCCTTTCGGGTCGCTCGAGCGTTTCATCGCAGTGCTTCTTGAGCACACCGCTGGTAAACTGCCGCTGTGGCTCGCTCCCGACCAAGTGGTTATTCTTCCCATCAGCGAGAAATACAACGAATACGCTCACAAAGTGGAAGAGTATCTCAACGATAACGACGTGAGAGCATTTGTCGACGACCGCAACGAGAAAATCGGACGCAAAATTCGCGACAATGAGCTTAAACGTATACCTTATTTGCTCATTGTGGGTGAAAAAGAGGCTGCAAATGAAGAAGTTTCAGTAAGAAAACAAGGTGGAATTGACCTCGGTTTGAAAAAAATTACTACCTTTGCCGCCGAAATCACTCAAGAAGTGAAAGAAATGATTAAAATTTAAATACTCTTTAATGGTAAAAAAACCCTACTGGTCAGGCCCTAAAAGGCCCAGCACCGGTGCGCCGGGCGCACGCGGTCGCAATCGCAATCAGCGAGGAAAACAAAACACAAAAGAAGAACTCGCCATCAACGATGAAATTTCTGCCAACGAGGTAAGACTCGTAGGCGATAACGTCGAAGAAGGTATTTATCCCATCGAGAAGGCTCTCAGTATAGCTGAGGGGCTTGAACTCGACTTGATTGAAATTGCCCCGATGGCTCAGCCACCTGTGTGCAAAATCATGGACTACCAAAAGTACCAGTACCAGCAGCGGAAACGACTAAAAGAGCAAAAGGCTAAGGCTTCTAAAGTCGTCGTGAAGGAAATCAGATTCGGACCGCAAACCGATGAGCACGACTACAACTTCAAGCTCAAGCACGCCATTCAGTTCCTCAAGGAAGGTTCGAAAGTGAAGAGCTACGTCTTCTTCAAAGGACGCTCAATCCTGTTCAAGGAACAAGGTGAGGTTCTGCTGCTCAGATTCGCAAACGACCTGGAGGACTATGGTAAGCTCGACCAGATGCCGGTGCTCGAAGGCAAGCGCATGACGGTGATGTTCTCGCCGAAGAAACAAAGCGCTAAGAAAAAGGACTCCGACGCAGCTAAGGCTGAGCCTAAGGCCGAAAATGAAGAGTAAACAACTTGAAGAAAAGGGCATCAGGCTTTGGTAAGTGCCTGCTCCCATTAGTAATAACAACTTTTTTTAAAAACAAACAAACAAAATGCCGAAAGTTAAAACTAATTCCGGTGCCAAAAAAAGGTTTACCTTTACCGGATCGGGTAAGATTAAGAGAAAGCATGCGTACAAGAGCCACATCTTGACGAAGAAGACAAAGAAACAGAAGCGTAACCTCACCCACATCTCGATTGTGGACAAGGCCAACCTCAACAGTGTCCGCGAACTTCTCGTAAAGAAATAATCGACTCAAGGACCTCGGCTTTTGCCGGGAAAAGTTTTCATTTAATCTAAAAGTCAACATTTTATTAACAGAATGGACAGCACCAAAGAGCGCATGGAGCGCCACGGGTGGCACTCGCAAACTCCGCCGCTGTCGTTCACAACACAGTATTTAAAAAATGCCAAGATCAGTAAATCACGTAGCTTCCAGAGCTAAACGTAAAAAGATTCTTAAACTCACAAGAGGTTATTTCGGAGCGCGCAAGAACGTCTGGACCGTCGCCAAAAACACTTGGGAGAAAGGTTTGACCTATGCTTACCGCGACCGCAAAAACAAGAAACGTAACTTCCGCGCGCTGTGGATCCAGCGTATCAACGCAGCAGCTCGTCTGGAGGACCTTTCTTACTCAAAGTTGATGGGCTTGATTCACAAAGCAGGCATCGAGATCAACCGCAAGGTTCTCGCCGACCTCGCAATGAACAACCCCGAAGCCTTCAAGGCTATCGTCGAGAAGGCTAAAGCCGCTCAGTAAATCGAGCCGCGCAACGCCACGAGGCGTTGCACACAACCGCGATAAAACTTACCACAAAGGCGGGACACACCTTCAACGGTGTAGTCCCGCCCGCGTTTTATAGCCCACAATAATACAAAGATGCTTTTGCACAAAAAAGATTTCCGCCAAAACGCTGAAGACCAACGTATTGGCGGAAAATCCTGAGGTCGCTAGCGGACTCGAACCGCTGTACCTGGTTTTGCAGACCAGTGACTAAACCACTCATCCAAGCGACCATTTAGCCCGTAAGCGACTGCAAAATTAGTAACTATTTCTAAACTGTGCAAATCTTTGGGGCTTTTTTTTCAAAATACCCCGTTTTTTCCTGTTGTTTTTCCTGTTTCTGATAAAAAACAACTCACGCCCGCCTTGTTGTTAGGCGAGCGTGAGCGATGTATATACTATCGTAATATTACTTCAGACCGCGGAAACGCAGCAGCGCGTCGGCGTTGGGTTCCTGGCCGCGGAATTTCTTGTAGAGGGTCATGGCGTCTTCGGTGTCGCCAGCCTCAAGGATGTAGCGGCGGTAGTCGTCGGCGGTCTTCTTGTTCATCGGACCTTCGATTTTGAACCTCTCCCAACCGTCGGCCTCAAGCACCTGCGACCACAAGTAGGTGTAGTAACCGCAGCTGTACTGGTCGTTGGCAAAGATGTGCTTGAAATACGGTGTACGATAACGGAACTCAACCTCCTTGGGCATGCGGAGACGCTTCTTCACCGAGTTCTCAAATGCCTTAACGTCGATGTTATCACACCAGTTCAACTTGTGCCATTCGATGTCAAGCAGGGCGGCGCCAACGAGTTCGGTTGTCATGAAGCCCTGGTTGAACTTGCTACTCTGGTTAATCTTCTCAAGCAGTGATTGTGGAATCACCTCACCGGTATTATAGTGGCGCGCATAGTTCTGCATCACCTCAGGCACGTACGCCCAGTGCTCGTTGATTTGCGAAGGCATCTCCACGAGGTCGCGGTCTACATTGGTGCCGGCAAGGCCACGGAAAGGAACGCGAGTCATCATGCCGTGCAATGCATGGCCAAACTCGTGGAACACGGTTTCAAGTTCATCAAGCGAGAGTAGCGATGGCGTATCCTTGGTGGGAGGTGTCATCGATGCAACGTTGAACACAATGGGGCGCTCGTTCACGCCGTTGTAGTTGTAAGCGCCGGCAAACTCGCTCATCCATGCGCCCTGAGCCTTGATGGGACGAGGATAGTAGTCGGTCATAAACACAGCGAGGTGCTTGCCTTCAGCGTCCTTAACGTCATAGACAGTAACCTGCGGGTTATACTTCGGGGCATCTTTCATTTCGGTGAAAGTGATGCCGTAAAGCTTGTTGGCAGCATAGAAGATACCGTTTTTCACCACACTGTTGAGCTCGAAATAAGGCCTTACCTCGTCCTCGCTGATGTTGAACTTCTCTTGCTTCACCTTCTGCGCGTAGTAGTAATAGTCCCATGGCTCGATGGTGATGCCGTCGCCGTGGGCGTCGGCGTAAGCCTGCATATCTTTTACTTCTTCTTTTACCTTAGCAATGGCGGGCTTCCAGATTTGCATGAGCAGATCCTCGGCGTTCTCGACAGTGTGGGCCATCACTGGGTCGGTGGCATAATCGGCATACGAGTCGAAACCGAGCAGTTTTGCCTTACGTTGGCGGAGTTTCAGAATCTCATTGATGTTCTTCGAGTTGTCCCACTGGTCACCACGGGAAGCGGTGTTGGTGTAAGTGAGATACATTTCCTTACGAAGTTCCCGGTCGGCGGCTGTCTGAAGCACGGCCAAGCGGGTGGCACCGGAACTGGTGAAGGCCCAGCCTGTGCGGCCCTTCTTCTCTGCCAGCGCTGCCGCGTCGTCAATCGTGCTCTGCGACAGTCCTGCAAGACGGTTCTTGTCGGTGACGTAGATGACGTTCTCGCTGATCTCGTGCATCAGATTGTTGGCGAACGAGAGTTCGAACTCTGCCTCTCGGCGGTTGATTTCCTTCAGCTCGGCTTTCTGCGCATCGTTAAGCAGGGCTCCGCTACGCACAAAACGCTTGTAATACTTCTCAGTCAGTCGTTTCTGCACCGGGGTCAATCCAAGTGCGTCGGCGTTGTCATATACTTCCTTCACCTTCTTGAACAAGCCCTCGTTCATTGATACCTCGTCGTTTTGGGCGGTAATCATGGGCGAGATTTCTTCGGCCAATTCCTGCATCTCGGGAGTGGCATCGCTTTCGCTTAAGGCAAAGAACACACTGCACACCTTATTGAACACCTTACCGCTGTTATCCAGGGCCAGGATGGTGTTCTCGAAGTTGGCTGGTTGCTTGTTGTCAATGATTTGTTGGATCTCAGCGTTCTGCTGTTCGATGCCCGCCTGCAATGCCGGTTTGTAGTGCTCCAGCTTGATACTCTCAAACGGCGGAATCTGATACTTTGTCTTGTACTCGGTCAGGAAAGGATTGCCATTTTTGGCTGCCTTCTTCGGCGCGGCGCTGGCAGTAAGTGCCATGCAGGCCGCAGCCACAATAATGCTTGATTTCAATCTCATAAGTTGGTTTATAGTTGTTTTAATGGTTTTTCTCCGCAAAAGTAGTGCAAAAAAGTGAGTCACACAAGTATAACGCCCACAAAATGCAGGAATAGTCAAAAACAACGCCGACGGCAGAGCTTTGAGACCCGTCGTCGGCGTGTGTAATGTCGCGATTGCAATATCTTATTGCATCAATCTCTTGTAAAGTGCCGTAACGTCGCCCACGTTGACTTGTCCGTCGCCGTTAAGATCATATTTTGCCGACGTGTTGCCGGCAACGATTGCACCATACAGCTCACTCACGTCGCCTACGTTAACCTGACCGTCTTCATTGAGATCATACGGATCTCCACTGTCGATCAAGGTAACACTCTTCTGCTGTGACCAAGCGGTCTCGTCATCGGCAAAGATGGCTTTCACATCGAAGAGATAGGTGGCCTCAGGCTCCAGACCGGTCACGGTGTAGCTTGTGCCCTCGATACCAGTGAACAACATGGGGGCAGGACCCTCGTTGTTGACGTCGCCGGCATAAATAACGATATTCGTGATCATAGGACGCTTCTTCTGTGTGGCTCTGATAGTGACCTTGTCGTTGTCGGCAGCGGCCAGAACCACGCACGCGGTTGTCGACACATCGGTGAGGTCCACGGTAGTAGACGCTTTCGAGGTTGAGACTGTAATAGTGATGTCACCGTCTACGTTATAGCTGTAACCGGTAATCTCAACCGACACCTGGCCGCGGCCCTGAGTGTCAAGACTGGGCGAAACGAGCGAACCGTCGGCCTTCGAAGCTGCAAGACGAACGGCACCGCCCTCAACGTATACCTTTGAGCCGGTCCAGCCAGCGTTGTTCATGATTTGGTCAAGTGCATTGTTTGCCCCATAGTCATAACCGTTTTTTCCACTCACGCCTGTGAGGTCCTCGGTAAGGATTACGGCGGCAGCGTTCGGGTCGTCATATTTCACGCGAAGGGTGTAACTCAACGCATCCTCCACCTCACTCCAACTGGCGGTGAAGCCGGTGGAAGTAACGGCGGTGGCATCGTTGAGCACCGGACCGGGAAGTTCCTCTTTCATGAAGTTGAAAGAGACGATACCATCGTTGTCCTCAATATTCGTAATGGGCTTACTCATGAAACCAGTGCCTGTATAGAGTGTAGCCGCAGGAGTGCTCTCATCGGTGAGCTCGGTGGCGTTCTTGTACGGGAACAGGTCGCCTTTCTGGTCGTCAAGGTTGGTATAGTAGTAGTATCGGCCGGACTCCCAATCATATTCGCCGTCCATCTTCAATGAATTGTCGGCAGGAATGATTGACATACCCTTGTCATCGTAGTTGTTCACCTCGTTGTTTGCCCAGCGAGCAGCGTTATAGAGGACGTGCGTTACCATCAGTCCGTGATTGGGGATATACGTGTCCCAACCGGTTTGCTGGCGGTTCTCGAGGATATAGTACTCATTGGGGTTGCTCTCCGACTGAACCTTGATGCCCTTGCCCGTTGCAAGGTTGGTGGCGTCGAGGTTATATTTTGTGCCAGGCACGGCTTCCTCGAGGTCTTTCCAACCCATAAACCACTTTTCATAAGCAGTATAGCCGCACGGGGTATAACCTTCATTGTTGTTGCAGCCATAGTCGAGACAACTCCATGAACCCATACCGAAGTGTTCGCTGTAGTCGGTGCAATAGAAATCGGGCAGACCAAGACAGTGAGAGTACTCATGGCAGAATGTACCCACTCCATCGATATCGCCGGGCTCCTCGTCGTAGTAGCCGTTCATCTCGTTGAATACTGCAAACTTGTCGATAATCATACCCGAATTAAGGGTGAGCACTTCGCCATCGCTTATTACAACCCAATCGTCGAGCTGATCGCTCCACTCCCATTTAGTGCTGGCGCTCACCATATCCCACTGGCACGGCCAAATCGATTCATCCTCATAACTGCTGGCCTCGCCTACTCCAGCATACTCGAAAACCACGACATCGACCTCTCCGTCATTGTCGTTGTCGTAGACGCTCCAGTCCACATCCTGAAGTTGAGCTACGGCGTCTTTCACAAATGCGTCCAAAGCCTGATCTTCGCCGCTGGAATCGTTACCGCCGTAGGTGGCACGTGCGTCAATCTGAACCGGCCCTAAGATGTCAAACTGAGGTGTGTAGCGGCCCGAACTCTGGTCGACAAAATACTGATAGCAGCTTACAACACCTTCGCCGCTGGCGTTCATCTGATTCTCGAAATAGGCCTTGATTTCGGAATCCGACCTCGAGAACTTAATGTCGCTGAATTCTACGAGCACAATGGGAACGCGGGGACGTCCCATATTAGGTACCTGGCTGGCGCGACGGCGAACACCGTTTAGCTTCGAGGTAACCTGTGCTTTACGTATCTTTTTCTTGTCGCTGCTGAATGTTGTGCCTGTCTGATTGAGGAAGGCAATCTCATTCGACGTACGCAATGCGACGTCATGAGCCATCATCGCACTCGCACGGCCGTCGGCCTTGACATAATGGAAATCGCCGTTGGCGACTCTCGCCACGCGGTAACCATCGGAAGTAGTGGTCCAGTGATGCCATTCATCGCCGTGTTTTTGGATTGTGACAGTGGTTCCGTCACTTTGTTTGGCAGTCATCAGCTTTTGTCGTGCCGGTACTGCCATGGCGCCAGCCCATACCATGAGAGCCATAGCCATCAGAAATAATTTCTTCATTGCAATTAATTCGGTTTTGTTAATATATTATATGTTTATAGTCCTACTAAAAACGGCTGCAAAATTACAAAAAAAAATGATAAATGGGAAAACAAAAATGTGCATTAATGATTACAGACATGTTGACAGTCCTTGTTGTCTATGTCATTTAGCACTTAATTTCATAATTTCGTCGCGATACTGTGCGGCCTCGAGGAAGTCCATGCGTTTGGCGGCTTCGACCATTAGACGCTTCAAGTGCTCGATGGCCTTGGCCGTATCTTGTTCATTCATGTAAGCCACCACCGGATCGGCGGCTATGCCGGCGCTGCGGTCAAACTCCTTGTTCACATCGTAGTCCACGACATTGCTTTCGTATTTGCGCGCATGCTTGACTGTTTTGTCGCTCAAAGTCATGTTCGGGTCTACACCGATGATGGCGTTGCGGGCCTTCACAATGGCCTGCGGGGTTATGCCGTTCTGCTCGTTGTAGCGCAACTGCAGATTGCGGCGGCGGTCGGTCTCGTCGATGGTCTGCTGCATCGATGCCGTAATCTTGTCGGCATACATTATCACCTCGCCGTTAAGATTACGCGCGGCACGGCCGGCTGTTTGGGTGAGTGAACGACGTGAGCGAAGGAATCCCTCTTTGTCGGCATCGATAATTGCCACAAGCGACACCTCAGGCAAGTCAAGTCCCTCGCGTAACAGATTCACACCCACAAGCACGTCGATGGCGCCTGCGCGCAGGTCGTCAATAATCTGTATTCGGTCCATCGTCTCCACGTCGCTGTGCATGTAGGCACAGCGATAGCCAAGCCGTCCCAGGTAGGCGGTAAGTTCCTCGGCCATACGTTTTGTGAGCGTGGTAACGAGCGTGCGCTCTCCGTGTTCCACGCGCTGCTGGATCTCCTCAACGAGGTCGTCCACCTGGTTGAGTGACGGTCGCACAGTAATCTTCGGGTCGAGAAGACCGGTGGGACGGATAATCTGTTCAGTCACTATGCCTTCGCTTTGCTGCAATTCGTAATCGGCTGGGGTGGCACTCACATAGATGGTCTGACCTGTCATCATCTCGAACTCATTGAATGTCAAAGGCCGGTTGTCCTTAGCAGCCTCCAAGCGGAAACCGTAGCGGACCAGTGTATCCTTGCGGGAGCGGTCGCCGCCGAACATAGCGCGAATCTGTGGCACGGTTACATGGCTCTCGTCAATGATGGTAAGAAAGTCTTTAGGCATGCAGTCGAGAAGACAGTATGGCCGGTCTCCGGGTTTACGCCCGTCGAAGTAGCGCGAATAGTTCTCGATGCCGGAACAGTAGCCCACTTCGCGTATCATCTCAAGGTCGTAGGTCACACGCTCGTAGAGTCGTTTTGCCTCTAACGGACGGTCCTCGCGGCGGAATGCCTCAAACTGTGTGCCGAGGTCCACATCAATCTGGCCGAGCACCTCCCCCATTCTCTCCTTGGGCGTTACGAACACATTTGCCGGGAATATCTTGAACCCATCCACCTCCTCGGTTGGCAGCGATGTCACGGGGTCAAGCAGTTGCATGCTTTCAATCTCATCACCCCAGAACACCACGCGCAGAACGAAGTCCTCGCCGGCGACATGGATGTCGACAGTATCGCCCTTGACACGGAAATGTCCGGGTTGGAACAAAATCTCGTTGCGAGAGTATAGGGCGTCGACCAAGCGGCGAAGCAGTGCATCGCGCCCGATGTTCTGCCCGCGCCTTATGTCAACAGCGTTGGCTGCGATATTCTCAGGGTTGCCCATACCGTAGATACACGAGACGGTGGCCACAACAATCACATCGCGGCGACCGCTCAACAGTGCGCTCACGGTCGAAAGACGCAGCTTCTCAATCTCGTCGTTGATGGCGAGGTCTTTTTCAATATACTTATCGGTAGAGGGTATATAGGCCTCAGGTTGGTAGTAATCATAGTACGACACGAAATACTGAACCGAATTCTCTGGAAAGAAACTCTTGAACTCGGCATAAAGCTGTGCGGCAAGTGTCTTGTTGTGCGACAAAATGAGCGTGGGACGCTGAGTGCGCGCAATGACGTTGGCCATGGTAAAGGTCTTGCCGCTACCGGTCACACCCAACAGTGTCTGATAAGGTACACCGCCGTTAAGACCGTCCACAAGTTGCTGAATGGCTTGCGGTTGGTCGCCCGTAGGCTGATATTTGGAATGAAGGGTGAGTTCCATAGTCGTGCGTTTTGTGCGTTTTTTAGCTTGTAAAATTACTGCTTTTGCACGACATGGCCAAATAATCAAACAAAAATCGTATGGAACCGATTATTTCTCGGCGCAGTCAGGGCAGAGTCCCTTGACAAGGTACTCGGCCGAGTCGACCACAAAACCCGCAGGAATGGGTACCGCAGGAATTGTGACACGCTGCAGACAGAACGTGCGGTGGCAACGGCGACAGGTAAGATGAACGTGGCCTTGGCAATGACGGGTATCGTCGAGATGGCACACACAGTAGCGATGCGTACCGGTGCCGTCGTCGATCTCATGCAGCAGATGCGCCTCGGTGAAAGCCACAAGCGCGCGGAAGATGGTAGAGCGGTCGACCGTGGGCAGCATGCGGTTCACATCGTCAAGTGAAAACGGGCCAGTGGTATCGTGGCGTACCGAACGCCATATCATAAGCCTCACGGCGGTTACTCGCAACCCTGCGTTCTCCAGCGCCTGACGGTCATTTATATCAAGATGCGTGTTGGTGTTCATGACAATGGGTATGATGTATGAAACGTTTGATAACTAATGAATAAAGCAACAAAGCCGACAATATTGACGTGGCTGTCCACTCGAACCAACTGCCCGTGGTGACATCTTGAGCAGCTGACACGAGATGGCTGGTGAACCACTCTCGAGGTAGCAGATAGTCGACAGCGCAACCGAAGGCTACTGCTCCCAAAACGATAGCCAGAAGATAGGCCACAAGCGAACGCATACCGAGTTTAGAGCGAAGCACCAGTATAGAGGCAAAATTGGCAGCAGGACCCGCCATCAGCAGTACAAGTGCGGCGCCAGGAGTGAGGCCCTTAAGCATCAGTGCCACAGCGATGGGAATTGACCCGGTAGCACATATATACATAGGTATACTGATAGCAAGCACAAGCAGCATCGACAAAGCGGTGTTATCGCGGAAGGCCACAAAAAACTCATCAGGGACCAAAACGGTGATAGCAGCGGCAACAACCAGACCTATTACAAGCCATTTGCCAATGTCTTCTACCATCTCAACAAAGGCATATCGCAATGCCTGACGCAAGCGACCCATAAATGATGTTGGTGGCTCCTCGCTATGGCAGCTGCAGTGATCGTGGCAGCAGCAATCGTCATCGTCATCGTCATCATTATCGCTATTATGGTCCTGTTCGGGAACGTCCTCCCCTGCCCTGTCGACAAGCATCCCGCCAAACAGCGCTGTAACCATTGCCGCCAAGGGGCGGACAACAGCAAATGGCCAACCCATCATCGCACCGGTGGCAAGTATCGAGTCAACCCCCGTCTGTGGTGTGGCAATCAAGAATGACGCAACGGCTCCGCGGGAAGCACCCTGACGGCGCAACGACATTGCTGTGGGAATAACACCGCATGAGCACAATGGCAGCGGCACTCCCAACAATGCCGCGCGTGCCACCGGGCCAAAGCCGCCGCCCGCAAGATAACGAGTATAGAATCTCTTGGGCACAAAAGCGTGAAGCAGTCCGGCGAACAGAAATCCCAGCAGCAGATATGGCGACATTTCGTTGATAAGATGTAGTATCTCTTGCATAGCGTTTTTGTTTTATGGTGCAAAATTACACAGCCTTCCGCAATGCCGCAAGAAAAACGTACAGAAGATTGCCATTTCCGCAACCCAGTTGCAAAAAACAGAGCATATACAACGCTTTTTTCACTATCAGTAACAATAAAATGAAAAAAAACGCAAAAATATTTGGTGGTTTACATTATAATATGTAATTTTGCAATCGGATGAAACGGATTATTGTCATATTTCTGCTATCGACGGCAGCACTATTGCCGTGCGCAACTGTTGCCACTCTGGCCGCTGCCTCGCCCGCGGCGGGCATCGAGAACGTGGGCAGCGGAGCCTCGGCCTACGGTGGCAACGGACGTATCACCCTCATCGCCGGCAACCACGACGCACAGTTCAGCATCTACTCCGTCACCGGCCAACTAATCAAAACCGTCCGCGTGGGCGCCGACCAGCGCCTAAGCGTCGATGTCCCAAAAGGATTCTATGTAGTGAAGTGTTCCGGACAGTGGTCGCGGAAAGTAGTCGTGAAATAACGCTATGCCTTATTCCCACATAGTATCAATTGTCCTGTTAAGCCTCTATGCAATAACTATCCTCACCAGTATCGGTGTGGTAATCAGCGAAAACCGCAATCCTGTGAAATCTCTCGCTTGGATTACCGTCTTGCTGCTATTACCCGTTGTGGGGTTCATCATTTACGTGTTTTTTGGGCGGTCGCCTAAGAATATGGTTATGATTCCGCGACGCAACCGGCGACGACTGCGCAACAACCATATGGGCGGACCGCACAACCACATTGCCGAAGCAGCGCTAAGCGACAACAACAAGCAGTTGGCCGAAATCGGCTGGCAACTGCTCAAATCACCGGTAATCGACGGCAACGACATCGACATCTTTACCAGTGGCGAAGAGAAATTCTTGGCACTCAAGAACGACTTACGCCAAGCTAAAGAATTCATTCATCTGCAGTATTACATATTCGAAAACGACCGATTAGGACATGAGATACGTGAGATTCTCATGGAAAAAGCAGCCGAAGGCGTGAAGGTGCGAGTCATATACGACCATGTGGGGTCGTTCCACCTCAACATGAAATTCTTCCGTCAGATGCGAAAAGCAGGAATCGAGGCTTATCCGTTTTTCAAGGTCAATTTCCCGGAATTCGCCAACCACATCAACTGGCGCAACCACCGCAAAGTGGTGGTAATCGACGGAAAATGGGGATATATAGGCGGCATGAACATCGCCGACCGATACTGCTACGGCAACCGTCTGGG
>JBGUHM010000100.1:0-21020 GCA_045112115.1 Sodaliphilus sp.
GGCGTGTATATGGATACCGATGTTGAAGTAATCAAATCGCTCGATCCATTTCTTCATCATACTGCATTCTCGGGCTTTGAGTCTGATAAGGATATCCCTACGGGAATAATGGCCAGTGAAAAAGGTGGACGTTGGGCCAAGGAGAACCTCGACTACTATAAAAACCGGCATTTTGTCCTCGCTGATGGCAGTCTTGATCTGACCACCAACGTGGAAATCATTACCTCACTGATGTTGCCATATGGATTAAAACGGGAGAACTCTTATCAGGATTTCGAAGAATATGTGACTTTTTATCCGAAGGACTATTTTTGCCCAATCAATCATGAGGGTTTAAAGATGGAGAAGACTGAAAACACAGTTTGTATCCATTATTTTGCTGGGTCTTGGCAGGATGTCAAGATTAGAAGAAAAAAGAAACTGGCTCGATTGCTTGGTCCGGCTTTAACACAATTCATAATCAGAATTAAACGTCTATTTACAAAGCGTAGTAAATCACATGTCATAAAAGACAATGAAGTATAATAAACACTCACTTGTTCACAAATGGTCAGAAACTTTATAGAACGAGAGGATATAAGAAGTACATTTGACCCCAAATATTTACGATTATTTTTGGGTGTGGTGTTTCTTATATATGTAATAACGTCTTTGTATTACGGCATTATCGGTTATAAAGAAGAAACGTCATCTTACCATGAGTTCGCAAGAATAATTCTGGTGCCGTATTACTTCATGATGATTATGTTGTGTTATGTGAAAGGACGTTATAAGACTTTATTTGCCATCAATGCTGTCTTATTCTTTATCATCGTTGTACTTATAAAAGCCTCTTTTAAATCGGCAGGAGTGGGTGAGTTTAGTCTGCCAGCAGAGTCAGGCGACGGATACACCTATTTCGACCGTCCGTTACGTTATTACGGACACCCAGTGGGAGACCTGATTTCATATTTGACAGACACCGCAGCTTTCAGGTTCGACGACTTGGGCTATTTCATGATTGTATTTTACATTCAACAGATCTACCCTAACGACCAGGTAGCAATATACTCAATGTTGTTGTTGAACTCGGTGCTGATTTACTATTCCGGTGTCTATTTGTATAAGTTACAGATGATGTTCACCGGAGATGCTTTGGCCTCAAAGATTGCTGGAATGCTTTACTGTGCATCTCCTTTTATTGTAATCAATGCGTCTGTTTTTATGAAGGAGACAATATTTGTCTTCATTATAATTATGTTTTTTTATCATCTCTACTCATATCGTCAGACTCTGTCGGCAGTTAGCCTGGTGGGCATGGTAGTTTTTATGCTTGCTTCTCTATTATTTCGAACAGCCATTTTCTATATGGAGGTCCTGTGTCTGATAATTGCATTTACTGCCAACAAAATGAATTCAAGGATGTATTTGTATGTTCTTTTTGGCGCGCTGTTCTTTACTTCTTTATTAGCCTCCTTAGTACTTAAATATGTGTTCGGTACTTCGCTTGACAATATTACTGCTATTGCAGATTATCGCATGAACAATTTCGTTAACAGTGAGATGCGTTCGGTTACAAGTTGGATAGCTGGTCTGTTTGGACCATTCCCAAATTATGATCGTCCTGCAGCTGGAGCATTCATGCATGCGGTGTTCTCATTAGTTAAATTCTCGTTGACAATCTTCTTCGCTCGGGCTCTATATTCTATGATTAAAGGGTATAAGTATTGGCTGTATCCTATTATGGTATACCTTTTTGTTTCTGTGTATATGACGATTGTTGCCGCGGTTTCACTCGATATGCGATATCATATGACATACGTGCCTCTTTTCTTTTTGATTACGGTGCCTTATGTTAAACGATTTAAGACTCCGTTTGTGATTCCAATTTATATGGCAATTGTAGTTGTAATGTGCTATATTTATAGTACACGACCGGTGACTTATTAATTATGTCAAAGAAAGAGCGAGTCCCACATGTTATGATTGTGGTGCCGTCGTTTAAGATTCTCGGCGGGGTGGCAAATCATTATATGGGGTTGGGAAAATACTGGAAACGGGTCGCGGTAAAGTATGTGACATATGGCAAGCGACGTTTTTTCCCTGCAGTGGCCACATTGTTACCCGATCTCTTGTTCTTCGTGTTGCGACTGATTTTGTGCCGAGTGGATATAGTAGTGGTAAATCCGTCATTGCGCCCGTATCAACTCACTCGCGACGGCGTTTATCTACGTTTGGCTAAGTTCTTTGGCAAGAAGGTAGTGACGTTTATCCATGGATGGGATGATAATGTGATGGCTCAAATCGAGTCATCCCCAGCGCGTTTTTTGTCCACTTACGGCAAAAGCGATTTGATTTATGTGCTTTGTTCTGATTTCTGTGACGCTCTTATTAGGGCCGGGATTGACTCGAATCGGATTCACCTGACAACAACGAAAGTGGATGACTCCCTGATTAAAAACCTCGATATGAGGCTGCGCGACGGTCATGTGGACAGTATTCTATTTATGGCGCGAGCCGATAAACCTAAAGGTCTAGATATTACTATAAAGGCATATGAAATACTTCGACGTCAAAATCCGTTTTTATGTCTCGATGTGTGTGGTACAGGAGACCAACTTGAGTGGGCAAAGGAATACGTGGCTAAAAAACAAATTGAAGGAGTGTCGTTCGCTGGTTTTGTGGTTGGCGATGATCGCATAAGGCATTTTCTAAACTCACAAGTTTATATCCTCCCTACAACTCATGGCGAGGGAATGGCTACAAGCGTGCTCGAGGCGATGACTATGGGAATGGTGGTGATTACTCGTCCTATGGGTGGCGTTAAAGACTTCTTTGTGAATGGACACCATGGTTTTATCACAGAAAGCCTCGATGCGGCCGACTATGCTTGTATAATTCAAAACCTAATTGATAATCGAGATTTGGTTGCACAAATTGAGGCAGAGAATCAACGCTACGGTACAGAGCGGTTTCTAGCATCGGCTGTGGCTTCTCGACTAGAAGATGATTTCTTGACTCTATGTCTGCGCTAAAAGTGCCAGTCATCGGGATGAAACCGACGGCGGGTTTGCTCTTCAGTTGAGTCTGATGGCGTATAATCTTGTAAGTACGAACCTTTTCTGTTCCTTTGTTGTACATGGTAGGCAATACGGTCTACGATGTTGATTAGGCGAGGGTTTCTAGTTTTAAGAATTCGTTGGATTGTGTTTTTGCTGAAATAGTAGGTAAGGGCGCAGTTCTCGAAAATGCCGTTTCTCTCATATGTGTTGAGTACATACTCGACTCGCGGAGCAAAGATGTCTTGCTTGACTACAACATTGTCGTCAACGGCTATTTCCAATCCCATACCGTGTTCTTTGGCCAAATCCATAACTCGAAGTTCGCGATTGGGCTCATAGGCAGCTTTTATTGAATAGTTGCTTTGAAGGTAAGGATAGTCAATTTTAAACTTTTCCCAACTGAAACGCCCTGTGGCTGATGCAAACGGGATCCAGTACATATTGTAACCCATCGAATGTATATAATCGCATACAGCTGGTACTACTTCGGAGTTGCCTTTGATTTCTTCGTTAACCCAGTAGAAGCCTTCAAGCTCGATGTTCTTATAATGTTGCTCGTTGAAACGGGTGAGAAAATTGTCGACAAACCATTTGACTGCGGATAATCGGTCATTCTTTTTCCTGAAATCCATTCTCTTATTCCCAAGTTTTCCCCAGTTTGTCTGGTTCATTACCGGAGTGGGGATGGTCATGATTACTTTATGTTTGAATGGCGGTTCTCCCAATATCGGCTTTTGATTCTCAATACACCTTTCAAGGCCATCAAAGGCCTGGCCTCGTATAAACATCTTATCGATGAACCATTGCCAGTCGGCTTTGATGCCGTCGTAACCGTCACCACGTTTCGCATAGTTGTCAAAGAGCCGTCTCTTGTCGTTAGACGACAACTCAAGAAAAATAAACCCCGGGAAAAACCAATCTTTTTCGCCATTAGTGAACTCGTGAACAACGTATGGATAGATTTCATCTGATGTCCATCGCATATGAAAGTTCTGTGCGTAATAGAGCAACACAATGTCGTTTATCTCGTTCTGTCGGTATTGTCCTCCTTTATTAAATTGTTGCGCTATCGCTAATTGTGATAATGAAACAATACCAATAAATAAAAATATATGCCTTATTGTACTCATGAGTTTTAACATAATCTCGTAACTGCAAATATACATCATTTTTTCGGATGAACATCTTTTTTGAGCTAGATTTCATGTTATTTTAAGATTTTTTTATAAATTTGCAGACTTTAATCGTCAATTTAATGTCGTTGTTGGATATGGAAACGAGCAACACTAGAGTGGCACGAAACAGTGTTATGATGTATGTCAGAACGCTGGTTAAGATTATTGTTAGTCTTGTAACAACGCGAGTCATAATGCAGGTGCTTGGTATGGACGGTTATGGGGTGTACGGCATCGTTAGCGGCATCGTTGTCATGCTTGAGTTCCTAAATATTTCTATGAGTGGTGCAACAAGCCGTTTTATGGCTTATGAGTTGGGCCGTGAGAATGCTTCGCGCCTTCGAAAGACTTTCAGCTCTGCTATGATCACTCACCTTATTGTGGCTTTGATTGTGTTGCTGCTCGCCGAGACTGTCGGGTTGTGGTTTATGGTTACAAAACTGGTGATTCCTCCTGATAAAATGGCCGCTGCCCATTGGGTCTATCAGTTCAGCATCTCTGCCACGGTGGTGAAAATTGTGCAAACTCCCTATACAGCTACCGTGTTTGCCCATGAGGATATGGACGTATACGCCATAATAGAAATTGTGATGAGCGTGATGCTGCTTGCGGTGGCTTTAGTCCTTAAATACTGGAATTGTGCGGCCGATAAACTGATTCTCCTTGGCGCTTTGAATTTTGCGGTGATGCTGGTGATTATGCTGTCCTATCGTTTCTATTGTTTAAGGAAATATCGCGAAACCAAGTTGTATTTGCAGTTAAACAAAAGGATGATTAGGCCAATGTTGCTGTTCTCGGCTCTCGACCTTTACGGCAATGGGTGCGTGAGCGTGCGACAGTATGGAGTCAACAGCTTAATCAACATTTTCTTTCACGTGGCTTATAATGCCACCTCGAGCGTGGCCACTATGGTTAGCGGTGCGCTACAGGGGCTCACTTATGCGGTTGTACAGGCTTTCAGGCCTCAGATAATCAAACAATATGCTCAAGGTAATCTGGAACGTATGCAGGAATTATTGCGCAACTCGTGCAACTATTCGTTACTACTGTTGGCCTCGATGGCAATTCCAGTTATTATCGAGATGCCGGCTATACTCAAGTTGTGGCTCGGCAACAGCGTTCCGCCAGAGGCTGTTATCTTCTGTCGTCTCTTGGTGGTCGCTTCTATTTGGGGCGTGTTGAACGCTTCGGTGCAGTCTGCGATTTATGCCACGGGCCGCATTTTGTTGTTAAGTGTGGTTGGCGGGACTTTGTATCTGATAAATTTGCCTATAGTTTGGCTCCTTTATCACTATCACGCTCCTGCTTACAGTGCATATACGATTTTGATTTTTACCAATCTGCTAATCCTAATCAGCAATATAGAAATACTTAAGTTCCTGATTCCCGAGTTTAAAGTGATGCGGTTTGTGGGAAGTATTCTTCTGACTATGGCTGTTGTGGCGATATGCAGTGTTGTGCCTTATTTCATGCTGAAGATTATGCAACCTTCGTTGTGGCGCCTGTTTTTGGTGATTGTTGTGAATTTGGTATTGCTGTTTGTGTTCGCATACACAATAGTGGCTGATAAGGACTTGAAAAGTAGTGTAAAGAGAAAGATATGGAAACACCGATAGTGAGCATTATTGTTCCAGTATACAAAGCTGAAGCTTATTTGAGCCGTTGTGTTGACTCTTTGTTGTCTCAGTCTTATGAGGATTTTGAGATACTATTGATTGATGACGGCAGTACAGACCGATCTGGAGAAATGTGTGACGAGTATGCCTCAGCCGATTCTCGTGTGCGGACATTTCATAAGGCGAACGGAGGGGTGGCTAGTGCGCGTCAACTGGGCCATGACATGGCTCGTGGAGAATACATTATTCACTCCGACCCTGACGATTGGGTGGAACCCGATATGTTGGAATGTATGTTGTCGGCTGCAAAAAAAGCAGATGCTGATGTCGTTATTGCCAACCATATAGAGCATTACTCGGCATCTCGCAGCAGAACTGTTGAAAATAAATTCTCATCATTGGCTCCAGAAGATATTTTGCATGGCTTATTGCGCTCTGAGATTCATGGTGCTCTTTGGAATAAATTGATAAGAAAGGCGAGCTTGGAAAAATATGACATTCGTTTCTTGACCGGGGTCAGTTACTCAGAAGATTTCTACATTTGCTGTAGGCTGATGCAGCATTCTGAATTGGTGGTCGTTACGGTTGATAAGGCTTTTTATCACTATGTTATGTATTCCAATCCTCACAGTATCGTGAGGAACATCACCCCTCAGTTGCTTATCGACTATCAAAAGGTGATTCAAGGTGTGCTCGAATGTTTGGACGATGAACAATTTGGAGAAGACAAACTGTTTCAGTACGCTCGACTTCAGCATGTCGCATTTCTTAGCAAATGTACTAGAACGGACTATTATCAGATTGTTAGTCTTGTCGATCGTAAATTAATGTGTGAGTATGTCGGAAAGATTAATATTTTGCCTGTTATGAAGAAAATGGAGCGCTTTGCGATTAAAGGTTGGCTTGGTACTGCCAGAGTTGTTATCACGCTTTATGCGGGTGTGTCTAAGTTAATTCGCTCGTTAATGGGCAATTGAGATGTTTTTTCTATTTGGTGACAATTCTTTATAGTTTAGTATGATTGTAATTAAAATGCGGGAATTTGTGAGGGCCGTGTTGATTGGCCTAAGGCATTGGTTCCTGACAAAAGTGATGAAAATGAACTTGTCTCGATCGTGCCGAGTCTCTTGGGGCGCGAAATTGGATAAGACCAACCCGCGGGGAGTTCACATTGGAGACGAGAGCTATGTGGCTTCAGGGGCTTGTGTGTTTAGTCACGATTTTTGCCGTCGGTTGCACACCGATACTTACATTGGAGCACGTTGTTTTATCGGTTTTAATGCTGTCATTATGGCTGGTGTCAAGATTGGCGACGAGGTGATTGTCGGCGCAGGTGCTGTCGTGACAAAGGACGTGCCGTCTCACTGTATCGTAGCAGGTAATCCGGCTAAGGTGCTGCGTACGGGAATCAAAACTATGCGTTTTGGCCAATTGGTTGAAACTCCGGCCTTACAATAGCAGGGTTTTACGCCTTGCTAAATAATAATCGGGGTGGGGGATACGTTTTAATTTTAAGATGAAGACATTACGTATATCAGCGATGGCGCTGATGGCGGTGGTGATTATGGCCATCGCCAGCAGCTGTATTAAGGATGAGTTCACGACAAGTCCGAGCGACGTGCTGGCCTTTTCGGTCGACACCGTAGCGTTCGACACCGTGATTACGGGCGATGGAACGCCCACAAAGCAGTTTGTGGTGTACAACCGCAGCAAGAAGATGATCAACATATCGTCAATCCGTGTGGCGGGAGAGAGCAAAGGGCATTTCTTCCTTAACGTCGACGGTACAAAAGGCGATGTGATTGAGAATATCGAGATTCGCGGCGAGGACAGCATCTTTGTGTTTGTCGAGAGCCGTCTCGACCCTACGGGCAAAACCGAACCGGAGGAAATCACCGACAAAATCGAGTTCGTGACCAACGGCGTGAAACAGCATGTGACGCTTCACGCATGGGCGCAGGACGCCGTGCTGTTCAAGAACCTGGTGCTCGATAGCGACACGCGCCTCAGAGCTGGTGTGCCCTATATCGTATACGACACGCTCACGGTGGCTCCCGATGTCACGCTCACACTCGATCCCGGTGTGTCGCTGCTGTTCCACGACAAGGCAGTGCTCCGCGTTATGGGGCGCCTCGACGCGCGCGGCACGGTCGACATGCCAATAGACCTGCGCGGCGACCGTTTGGACCATGTGGTGGGTCAAATCGACTACGACATCATGTCCAACCAGTGGAACGGCGTGATTATCGACAACGGCAGTTACGGCAACGAGATGGCTTACGTCTACATGCGTGGTACGAGCAAGGGGCTATATGTGATCAGCACCAATCCGGTGAAGCCGTCGCTACACCTCTTCAACAGTGTTTTGCACAACTCCGGCACCAATGTGCTCACTGCCCTCAACGCCTGGATTGAGGCCGAGGGATGCGAATTCAGCGACGCCGCTGTAGATGTTCTGCATCTCACCGGTGGACGCACCCGACTTAACAACTGCACCCTGGCCAACTATTATCTGTTCGACGCCATCAAAGGCCCATTGGTGGAATTGGCTAAACTCACCGCATTTGACGGCGCCACGAGTGTCATTGAACTCGAGGGCGACTTCAACAACTGCATCTTCTACGGCAACTGCGACGAACTCAATGCCAGCGACCTTACTGGCACACAGGTATATTTGCGCTACTGTCTGATAAAGAACGGCGGCAGCGACGATGCCAACTTCATGAACTGCGTGTTCTCCGGCAAGGCCGAGTACTGGGTCGACCGAGAGAAATACATCTTCGACTACAGGCTGAAGAAGGGAAGCGACGCTATAGGCAAGGGCAGCCGCTCGCTCACGCCTGCTGGCGCGCGTTACGACCGCTACGGACGCGACCGCTTTGCCTCGGGCATCGACAATGTCGACATCGGCGCCTACGTCTACGTTCCCGTCGAGCAGTGATAAGAGGCACGCGGCATGGCTAAGCAGCGAATCGCATACGTCGATTTCATGAAAGGATTGTGTATTATCCTTGTGGTGGCGTTCCATATCGATCGGAACGCTATGGGATATCACACCAACGAGATGCTCCAGTCGTTCCGCGTGCCCATGTACTTCTTCCTCTCGGGCTTGTTTTTCAAGCTTTACGACGGATTTGCTGATTTCGTGCGCCGCAAGGTGAACAACATCTTCATCCCACTCGTTTTCTTCTTCCTGCTCGGAGCGGTATATCTGTTCTGCATGGCTCTTTATCACAGCCACTTCAGTGTCGCGGGGGCATGGGCGTTGATGCCCCATGAGATAATCCGCGTCAACACTCCGTTGTGGTTCTTGGTCGTGCTCTTTGAGGTCAACGTCATTTATTACCTCTTGCAGAAATTGCTCCCACGCCTATGGAGCGTTGTTGTCGCTATAGTGCTCTCTGGGGTCGGATACATCCTCGCATGCAATGGCGTACGACTGATATTTATGCTCGACATCGCTCTGGTGGCACTGCCTTACTTTATACTTGGCACCGAGGTGCGCAAGGCTGGCTGGCTGGAGCAAGGACCGCATCTTGCCGTTCGCATCATCTTCGCGCTGATGGTGGTGGCGGTATTGTATTTCTTCGCTGAGAAGATTAACATGCAGGAGCGGCGCTTCCCCGACTATCTGCGGCTCTACCTGTTGCCGTGCTTGTCGATTCTCGCACTGATGTTCATCTGCCAGTATATCAAGCGGCCCGTGCCGTTCATCTCACATCTCGGACGATATTCCATCATCGTGCTCGGAACCCATCAGTACCTTATTGCCTACGGGAGAAAGGTGGCGAGTATGGTGCTGCACGAGGCTGGCGGGGCGTTTGCCGCTTTCCTGATCGTCCTGACCGTGGTGCTGACGCTGGAGTATCCGGTGATTTATCTGTTGAGGCGTTTCGCGCCTCGGTTCACTGCCCAAGAGCCGTTCTTCCACGAGCGGTGGCGGCTCAAACCCGCTAAGACTCTATCATAGCATTATAAAACACTATATTACAAGAATAAGTATATGGAAAAGACACAAAGCGAAACAAGAAAACGCTACGACTTCGACCGCGTGGTACGTCTGGTGATTACCATCGTATGCGTGGCTGTGGCCATTTATGTGATAAACTATCTGAGCGGTGTTCTGTTGCCGTTCCTCATAGGCGGCGTGCTGGCATATATGCTTAACCCGCTTGTGGAACTCATCAGACGTGTTCTCCACTTGAAGGGGCGAGCAGTAGCCTCGGTGCTGGCAATCATCATCGCTGTGGCTACAATCACGGCTTTGCTCTATTTCTTGATTCCATATCTGATTGATGAGTTCGCATATATGGGCAAGCTGCTTACCGACTATGCCACCAAGTCGCTCAACGACAATCATGTGCCTGCGGCGGTGAACGCATTTTTCCGTAAGCACGTCGACTTCAATCAGTTGAGCAAGATGCTCACCAAGGAGCAGTGGATGTCGCTGGCCCAGAACATTGCCAACGGCACTTGGAGTGTGGTGGCCGGCACTTTCGACTTCATTGTCGGGCTGGTGGTCGTGCTTATGGTGCTGCTCTATATGTTCTTCATCCTGCTCGACTACGACAAAATAACCCGCGGCTTCAAAGCGGCCGTTCCGCCGAAGTACCGTAGGCTCGCCTTCCGCATGATGCGCGATGTGGAGCAGACCATGAGCCGTTACTTCCGCGGTCAGGCCATGGTGTCGCTGCTCGTTGGCATCACCTTCGCCGTGATGTTCTATATCATAGGCTTGCCCATGGCGATTGTGTTCGGACTGCTCATAGGAGTGCTGAACATGGTACCATATCTTCAACTCACCTCCATCCCGGTGGCGGCATTCCTGTGTCTGGTGGCGAGTGTAGCAACCGGCGGCAGCTTCTGGGCGCTGGCTGGCTGGACATTCCTGGCTTATTGCGGCTGTCAAGCCTTGCAGGACATGGTGTATATCCCTATGATTATGAAACAGCAGATGGGCTTGAATCCCGCCATCATCTTCCTGTCGCTCTCGATTTGGGGGTATGTACTCGGTTTTGTAGGACTGATCATCGCTTTGCCGCTCACCACGCTCATCATCAGCTACTACAGTGAGTTTGTGCTCGGCCGCCCCAATCCGCTTTACGCCACCTATAAGCCCAAAAACAAGAAACGTCAACAACGAAACAAAACCATACCACAAACCGTTACTGAACAATGAGAAAAATCACTTTAACCCTATTATTAACTTTACTTACAACTGTAATGATCAACGCAGAGAACGTATTTCTGACACCCTTCAAGACCACGCATGGCGCGGTGCCTTTCGACCGTATTACCATCGACAGCTACGAGCCGGCCATCTTGCGAGGCATCGAGCTGCATGAGCAGGAAGTGGACCTTATCGCCAACTCTAAGGATGAGCCGACCTTCGAGAACACTATCTTGGCGCTCGAACGCTCAGGACAGGACTTGAACCGCGTGCTGGGAGTGTTCTATCCTATGCTCTCGGCATGTGCCGACGACTCGCTGATTGCTCTTTCAAACCGCATGTCACCGTTGCTGTCGGAACACAGCAACAAAGTGAGCCTGAACGAGAAACTCTGGCAACGCGTGAAATATGTTCACGACCACTTCGACGCGTCGCGTTACGACAAGGAGGACGCACGACTGCTCCAACTCACTTACGAGGGCTTCACGCGTAACGGTGCGAACCTCGACCCCGAGGCCAAGGAGCGTTACCGCCAGCTAACGTCGCGCCTAACCACGCTCACTCTCCAGTTCGGCCAGAACGCTCTGAAAGAAACACCGAAATATGAGATGTGGCTCAGTGGCGACGAACTCGCCGGGCTTCCCGAAAGCGCTCTCGAGGCAGCGCAGGCCGCTGCTGCCGATAAAGGCCGTCCAGGAGAGCATCTGATTACGCTGCATGCTCCAAGCTATTCCGCGTTTATGAAATACTCATCGCGTCGTGACTTGCGGGAGAAACTATACCGCATGTACAACCAGCAGTGCACCAAGGGCGAATATTCCAACATCGAGGTGATGCGCGACATTGCCAACACCCGACTGGAGATTGCCCGATTACTCGGGTATAAGTCGTTTGCCCAATACCAGCTTGAGGACAAGATGGCCGAGAACCCCGACAACGTGTACGGCATGCTGCGTCGTCTGGCCGAGGCATACGCGCCGGCGCAGAAACGCGACATGAAGGAGCTCACCGCCTTCGCCTCCAAGCTCGAAGGCAAGAAGATGACCATCATGCCCTGGGACTACGCATATTATTCCAACAAACTCAAGGACGAGAAATACAGCCTCAACGACGAACTCCTGCGGCCTTATTTCGAACTGGAAACAGTGACCAAAGGCGTGTTCGGACTCGCAACCAAGCTTTACGGCCTGCAGTTTACCGAGAACTATGACGCTCAGGTGTTCCATCCCGAGGTGAAGGTCTATGACGTGACCGATGCCGACGGAAACTTCGTGGGAATGCTGTACACCGATTTCTTCCCGCGTGAGACGAAGCGCAGCGGAGCGTGGATGACCAATTTCCGCGAGCAGTATCACGATGCCGATGGCAACGATGTCCGCCCCATCGTGACACTCACCATGAACTTCACGCGTCCAACGGCTACCAAACCGTCGCTGCTCACCTACAACGAGGTCGAGACATTCATGCATGAGTTTGGCCACGGACTGCACAGTCTGCTCTCGAAATGCAAATATCAGTCGCTGTCGGGCACCAATGTCGCCCACGATTTCGTGGAGATGCCTTCGCAGTTCAACGAGAACTTCCTTCGCCAGCGTGAGTATCTCGATGGCTTCGCACGTCATTACCTCACCGGCGAGTCTATACCGCAGGATCTCATCGACAAGATCGAGGCTTCGTCACAGTACGGTGCCGCCTACGCTTGCATGCGCCAGCTCAGCTTCGGCTACCTTGACATGGCTTGGCACGGCACGGAGCAACCCATCGATGGCGACCCCTATGAGTTTGAGTATCAAGCTATGAAGCCGGTAAAGGTGTTCGAGCCTGTTGAGGGTTGTATTATGTCGCCGCAGTTCACACATTTGTTCTCCGGGGGCTATGCTGCCGGTTATTACGGCTACAAATGGGCCGAGATGCTCGATGCCGACGCATTCTCGAAGTTTGAGGAAGAAGGACTGTTCAATCCCACTACCGCAGCTTCGTTGCGCGACATTGTGCTCTCACGCGGCAACACCGAACCCGCGATGGACCTTTACAAACGTTGGCGAGGACGTGAGCCCAAAATCGACGCTCTTCTTCGCCGCGACGGAATCAAAAAGTAAGAGGTTCGTCAAAATATGTAATATGGAAGATGGGCGCAGCGCCCATGTTAGATGGAGGCGCTTCGCGCATGGAAGATGGAAGATGTAATACATGGGACACTGGTTGTGACTATGTTTGTGACTATGTTGTGACTATGTTCGTGACTATGTTGGGACACTGTTCGTGACTATGTTGTGACTATGTCGGTACAGTGGTTGGGGCTCTGAGTTCTCTGAGTTCTCTGAGTTCTCGGAGGAGGCGGCCAATAAGGACTTTAAGGAATCTCTTTGGGGGCATGGGACAGTAGTTGGGGGTGTGGTTGTTTTTTCATGATTTTGTAGTAAAGGTAGAGGCGATGTGGGTGCTTGACAACAGCAATTACGATGGTTTAACTACGGATTTTGTGGATTTTAGGATTAGGGAGAGTTGTTGTTGTGTGAGTGACACACATCTGATGCTTAGTTGAGAAACGCCCTTCGTGTGGAAAATTCACAAATTAAAATCAAAAGGACACATTCATAAAATAATTTGTTTGATTTGATAAGAATTTTAATAAATTCTACCGCATCAGCGGTACTCAATCCACCCCGAGTACCGATAAATCTGCGAAATTTAGGTTGAATTAGTTAAATTCGCTGTGAGAAATTTGCTGTATTATTATTTTTTTTTTTACTTTTGCAGATTATAAAGAACAACATTCTACTGCGCGAGTCGTGCTAATGTGTGTTGTAAGGACTTGTACTACATTACGGTTCAGCTGAGTGCCCCATTCAGCTTTTATGGCTGGAGACTACCACTTTATTTTGCTATCAACAGAAGACTTATCACACAAAACTGCAAATAAATGAAAAAAGTATTACTGTTTGTTTTTGCGTTGCTCACGACAGTTATATCGTGGGCGCAAGTCCCATCAATCGAGGGCCTGACCTACCACGAGGAGGACGGCGGCTACTACGAGATTTCTTCTCCTGCCCATTTGAGCGCCATGCATAAATACTATGACAAATCTGACGCCTTTGCATACATCATGCCTAATTTGGTGTTCAAGGTGACACAAGACATAGATATGGCCAACAGTGACTTCTATCCTATTGCTTCAGCCGCTTCATATAATTATTTTAACGGCACATTCGATGGTAATGGACACACCATCAGCAACTTGACTGTTGCAGAAGGCTATGGTTACACGGGCTTGTTTGGCCAGTTGTCATCAGAGGCCATAGTGAAGAATCTTACTATGGCCAACTGTGATATTCGCTACATTGGTCAAATAAAATACATGTCGACGGGTGGTATCGCCGGCAGGAGCCGCGGCACTATTGAGAACTGCACGGTAACGGGCATCGTGAGCAACTACGACAATCAGTACAATGTGGGCGGCATTGTGGGAGAAAACCTAAACCCTGGAAAGGTGATCAACTGCACCTCGGTGACAGGTCGTCCCGCTGTGGGCATTCTTTATAATCCAGCCAACCAAGGCAGTGCCACCGGTTGCCATGCTTACTACCGCATCAACACCGAGTCGGCGGTCAGCCTAACGTTCTCAGCGGCACCTATCACCGTCGCCGGCACATCGTGCTATAATGAGGGAACGCCCCTCAATGTCACCGTCACTCCCAACGATGATACACAGATGCTTATCGATGAAGTCATCTTCACTGGTACCACGGCGACCCGAACCGCTTACGGCAGCTACAGGCTGACAATGCCTGCCAGCGATGTAAACGTTACGGCGTCAGTTGCGCCCAAGATTACTGTCACATCGACGTCGGGCGGTAGTATCACCCCGAGCACCTACAGTCCTGCCATAGGAGGCACGGTGACGCTAACAATTGCGACCGGCATGGGCTACACTTTTCAATCGCTCGCCGTTACCACCAGCGACGGACAGAGCGTGCCCCTGAGTGGGAGCGGCAACACTCGCACCTTCACCATGCCCGAGTTGCCCGTCACGGTCAGGCCTGTGTTTACTCCAAACGAATACACCATCAGTGGACTGGGTAGCATGACATACGGCAGTGTAGTGGGTCCCTCGACAGCGCGCTATGGCGACCAGGTGACGCTCACTGCCACACCCAAGGCGGGCTACTCCCTGCGTTCGCTCACTGTCACCACCATTGACGGACAGAACGTTAGCCTGGATGGAAGTGGCAACACGCGCACGTTCACCATGCCCGCCAGCAATGTCACCGTCGCCGCGACATTTGTCGGCGCGCTCACTACTCACATCACAGCCTACAATTGCACCGTGACGGCCTCGCCCGATCGCTGCGGCGCGGGCGAGACAGTGACCCTCACCATTACGCCCGACAATGGCGCCACACTGCAAGAGGTCTTAGTAAGGGATGCACATTATAACTATTTAAGCGTGTCGGGTAGCGGCAATACGCGCACTTTCACCATGCCCTCCACCGATGCCTTTGTCACTGTGACGTGCTCAGTCAGCGGCCAATTGGCAGGCAAAGGTACGCAGGAAGAACCTTATCTACTCTATAATGAGGCCGACTTGCGGCTACTGTCGACGAGCATGTCGAAAGCCAGTTATTGTAATAATCAACACTTCCGTTTGGAGGCTGATATCACGATGAGCAACACACCTATGCCTCCTATTGGGTACACCAATGACGGCTTGTTTCAAGGGTATTTCGACGGCAACGGCCACACCATCAGCAACCTGCATATTAGCAAGGGATTAATAATTTATGAGGGTCTCTTTGGGCAAATCAATAAATCGGTCAGCAACTTGACGCTTGCCAATTGCGTTGTCACGTGCAATGATAATGAAATTTCGCATGTTGGTGCTATCGTTGGAAATCTTAATGGAGGCACCATCAGCAACTGCCACCTGATTGGAGGCAGTGTGAGAGTCGATGGACCGAATGCAACCCATGGCGGCGGCATTGTGGGTGAAGCTAGTGGCACCATTATTGATTGCTCAAGCAGTGCATCTGTGAGCAAGACGGTGAGCACTAGTTATAATTGCTATTTAGGTGGTCTCGTAGGCGAAATGAGCTGGGGCACTATCAAGCGCTGCACGTTCTCAGGCTCAGTCAGTGAGACAGGCACGTCCGAAGGAGATATCTATACTGGTGGCATTGCAGGCATTTCCAGCAGTGCAACCATAGCCAATTGCGCCAATACTGGCAATGTGAACTCGACGGTGGCAGGAGCAAAGAATACAAACCTTACCGGCGGTATAGCCGGTAAAATGGATACAGAATATGCTGTCACCGTGGGATGCACCAATAGCGGAACCGTGACGGCCTCAGGCGGTTACAAAAATTATGTTGGTGCTATCGATTCATTTCATTACACTGGTACTTTAAAGAACAACTATTATTTCGGTAATTGCAATGTAAAGGGGACTTCGTCTTACATCAATAGCGGCGATGGACCGCAGTATGACGTTACCGAGAACCAGGGTGCTGTGAGAGGCTATGCCATCACAAAGCCCGATGTGGTCACGCTGTCCGGCATCGAAGGCTACGACGACGTGTTGCATCCGGCCTACGCGGCCGAAGGCGAAACCGTGAGTTTCACCATCACAGCCGGAGATGGTTACGTGGGAGGAACGGTGAAGTATAACGACGGCAGCGACCATGTCCTTACCGCCACCGACGGCGTGTATTCTTTCACGATGCCCTCGAAGGCCGTCACCATCACGGCAACCGTGGTGATGGACCCCGCGCATTTCGCAAATACGGGCGCCAACGAGTACACGATCAAGACGTCCACGGGGTGGAACCTCTTCTGCGACGCCTTGCAGGACAACAACGCCTACAACCGCTTCAGCGGCAAGACGGTGAAACTGTCCAACGACATCAGCGTGACGCGTGCTGCTGGCAGCGAGGGACATGAGTTCATGGGCACCTTCGAGGGCAATAATCACACTTTGGATGTCACCCTGGATGACGTTAGCATGCAAGGCACTGCTCCCTTCCGCGAAATCAACGGCGCCACCATCAAGCGGCTCAACGTGACGGGCAGCGTCAACGGCACCACCCATGCCGCCGGTCTCGTGGGCTTTGCCCGTGGCAACGCCAGTGTCACCAACACCATCGAGAGCTGCAAGGTGGCAGCCAATGTCACCGTCACCACACCGAATGCCAGCGGCAACTACCATTGCGGCGGCCTCGTGGGACACGCGGTTAAATCGACGCTCAACATCAGCAACTCCATTTACAGCGGCACCATCGTCAATTCTAACCATTACGCTGGTGGTCTGCAGGGCTGGAGCGACGGCAACACGCTGAACATCACCAATTGCCTCTTCTCGGGTAATTATGCGGGCAACGGGCTCTTCCACCCCATCGCCGTCCGCGGGAGGAATGCAGCGATGTCAGGTACGATTGATGGCGCTTACTACACTTTTGCGCCCACACTCGCGAATGCGAATTTCATCGTGGCGTCAGGCGTTCTGGTCTATGCCGAGCCTCAGTCGTTCCCCTGCAAGAGCCTCAGCATCCTTGATGTCACGGTCTATCTGCCCGTCGACCTCACGCCATTCGGCAAGACCGACAACTATATGCCCGACGGCACGGCGCAGTATCCCTATCTTATCAGCAACGTAGACAGCTGGAACTACCTCTGCGACTGCCTCGATGACATCTCCACCTGGAATTCGTTCAAGGGAAAAACCGTGAAACTGGCCGAGGACATCACCGTCACCCGCATGGCGGGCAGCAACAACAGCTCGTTCAAGGGTACGTTCGACGGCGGCAACCACAGGCTCACGCTCAACTACGACGGCAGCAGCGACTTTGTTGCCCCCTTCCCTAATGTCACGGACAGTGTGACCTTCCGCAACCTCACCATCGGCGGCACCGTCATTTCTACGGGCAACTATGCCGCCGGACTTGTGGGCCACCTCTTCGGCACGGTAACCGTGGAGCGCTGCAAGAGCGAGGTCGAAGTCACGGCTGGCGGCGGCTCGGGCGGCTTTATTGGCCTATGCGAGCATAGCGTGAGCTTCACCAACTGCGTCAGCAGCGCCGTGATTCACTGCAGCACTGGCAACAACAGCGGTTTCGTGGGATGGAGCCGCAGCAGTAGGTGGACCATCGATTTCAAGGGGTGCGTGTTCAACGGCAAACTGCTCATGAGCAACGACAGCACCGGCAGCAACGGAGGCTTCATCGGCTGGAAGGGCGACAACAAGATTGTGAATATCACCAATTGCCTCTACGCTCCCGCCGCGCTCGACGAGGGCGAGGCTTACGCCGACGGCAACAGCGCCACCTTCAGCCGTGAGCATGCGGCCTACGCTGCCACTGTCACCAACTGCTACTATATGAAGCCATTCGGTGCGACGAAGGGCAAGCAGGCCCGCAGCATCACCGTCGGCGAGGACGTGACCGTAGCGGTAAGCGGCGAGAGCACGCGTTATAACCTGAGCGGCATCACCGCCTACGGCACCGGCTTGATGCGTGACAGTGTGCTATACGCCGGCCAGGACGACGTTATGGCCTTGACGCTGGGCTACACCGGCGCCGGAGACTTTACTGGTTTTACCGTCAACGCCGGCACGCTGACGGGCATTGAGAACCCCTACACGCTCACCATGCCCGACGAGAATGTTGTAATTTCTCTGGCCACAATTCCGGTGGTTACTGGTGACCTCAACGGTGACGGCAATGTCAACACCGGCGATGTGAGCGCATTGTACCTCGCGCTGCTCGCCGGCTCAACCGACGCCAAGTACGACCTCAACGGCGACGGAAACGTCAACACCGGTGACGTCTCCGCCCTTTACGGAATCATCATCGGCGGCAACTAACGCCCCGACCATAGGAACCTGTAGCTGATTTGGGACTCTACGGAGTCGAGGAGTTATTGGAGTTCTTTCTTTTCTGGTTTGGACTCTACGGAGTCGAGGAGTTATTGGAGTTCTCAAATCAAAGAAAAAACTCCCCAAACTCCCCGACTCCGTAGAAAACAGTGTGGTTAATTTGGGTCACTACTGAGACAAGGAGTTATTGGATTTCTTTCTTTTCTGGTTTGGACTCTTCGGGCCAGAATGGTCGGGAGAGCGGCAGGGTATAGTAGAACGAAATCGACAGCTGCCAGTGTCGTTCGCGGTCGCCCATGCCGGGTATATACCAGGGTTTGGCATAGTCGTTCTTTTTGACTGTGAATGGCGTGTGCCATCGCAGTTGCCATCCCATGGCGAAATTGGAGAATAGCTGCACGCGAAGTCCGGCAAGAATCTCACCCCATACCGCACTTGACTTGTTTCCCTTGAGACTCAGCCCTTCTTGCGACTCTTGCCAGTATGGTGAACTGGCTTCGATGTCGGTGATGTCGTATTTGAAGAACGATGCACCTATGCGGAATCCGGCAAGCAACTGGTATTTAGGCGTTTTCTTGAACATGAAGTTGTAGTCGGCCCCCAGTTTGATGTAAGGTGAAGGTGGGGTGTGGTAAGTGTAATGAGCGTCGTCAGGGTGTTCCTTAACCCATCCCAGGCCAAATTCCACTGTTGGTTGCAGTCGGTTCCACATGTTCAAGGTCGCGCTTACATCTACACCGCCGTATCTCTGGCCGAGCAATCGAGCAGCGAAGTCGCCGATGTTCACTCCTACGATGAGCTGAGTGAGCTTCGGGTAACGCGGGTAGATGCGGCTTAAAGAGTCTTTCCTCGCTTCTTCGATGGCACTCACTGAGTCGCCGCTGAGGTAACGCTGAATCACTTTCTCGTCGGTGCCTTTGGGCGGCGATAGGGTAGTGTTGGTTTCAGGCTTGACAGGCGTGATGACCCGCTTTCCCGGCACCGCCACCGAGTCGGTGGTCTGTGCTCCCGCCGAGAGACATGCTAATACTATGGCGATATATAAAGCTAACTGTCTCATAGCTCGGAATATAGGTGAATACGGAAATTGATACGGTCGGCGTTGGTAATCAGCGAGTCGGGCAGTGAAATCGAGTCGATGCTGTGGTGAGTGTAGGAATACTGGCGAATGCGGTAAAAATACATTGCGCCGCAGTCGCGAGATACAAAGTTCATCACAGGTTCGTAACTGATGCTGAGCGTGTCGTCCTCGAGGCCATCGGTGTGGTAATTGAACACCCATCTCACGCTGTTGGTCGAGAGCGGCAGCGGCAGGTAGAATTGCGTCACGGAGGTGCTGTCGAGAAGCAGGCTGTCGCCGGTGACACCTATACCGTGAACCGACAGCGCTTTCAGCATCACTTGCTTCCCGTCCTCGTAGAACGCTGCTTGAGGCATGGCACTGGAGTTCTCGTAGCATCCGTCGCTGGAGCAAGCCACAAGTGCTGCGAGCGACAGAACGGCCGATGCGATTATGACGTATGCAAAAACTCTCATTGCGGGCTGTCGATTGTTTCAGAAATCTCGTAATGGTTGCGGTCCTGAGCGTTTCGAGCTATCAGTTCGCCGAGGAACCCGGTGAGGAACAGCTGGGTGCCCAGAATCATGCATGTGAGCGCGAGATAGAAGTAAGGAAGGTCGGTGACTCGAGTGAACGTCTGTCCGGTGCAGATGTGGTAGAGTTTGATGGCGCCCACCACCATCACGGCGATGAGGCCGATGAGGAACATGAGACTGCCCAAGAGTCCGAAGAAGTGCATGGGTTTCACCCCGTATTTCGACATAAACCACAACGTGCCCAGGTCGAGGTATCCGTTGACAAAGCGGTCGAGACCGAACTTCGACTTGCCGTATTTGCGCGCCTGGTGCTGCACCACCTTCTCGCCGATACGGGTGAAGCCGGCGTTTTTGGCCAGATAAGGGATGTAGCGGTGCATATCACCGTACACCTCGATATGCTTCACCACCTCAGATCGGTAGGCCTTCAGTCCGCAGTTGAAGTCGTGAAGATTCTTGATGCCGCTCACTCTCCTCGCGGTGGCGTTGAAGAGCTTAGTGGGCAGCGTCTTCGACAGAGGGTCGTAGCGTTTTTTCTTCCAACCGCTGACGAGG
>JBGUHM010000101.1:0-18260 GCA_045112115.1 Sodaliphilus sp.
CAAAGACAAACCGATGTTCAACGCCAAGGATATCGACAAGAAAATCGTGGGCGGAAGCTACACCATCTTCCTGACCAAGGACGGAAAGGTATTCGCCTACAACAAGAGCACCGGAAAGAACGCGCTTCTCTACGCCGGAGCCGCAAAAGCCACCAACATCGGCTGGAAGGACAGTGCCAAAGGCATCCTCAACATTAGTACAATCAATGGCTTGATGCAATACGATGTCGCTACCGGCAAGGCATCTTATAGTTCGGCTCAAGAGCTAAAACCACCATTTGATAAACCCAAAGAGAGAAACGAGAAACTTAGTAATCTTCGTTTTTGGGAAAAACAGCTTAAAGAGTATAAGAATAATAAGCCAAAGACCCAACGGGAATTGCTTCAGGATAAAATCGACAGTAAGAAAGCAGAAGCAGAAAAGGCAAAGAACAATCTGCTTTCGGAAGAAAACTTCGCAACTGTTAATGCACTTGAGGCAGAGATTAAGAATCTCAAAGACAGCCTTGCCTTGCTTCCTCCCGACCCAAAAGAAGATAAGACACTTGACAAGATACAGGACGAACGAGACTTCCTTGTGCTTGAAATTTACCTACTTGATATTTTAGACAATAAATGTCCAGATAATTTCGACTATGTTGTTGCAGAGGCTGAAACAAAACTGAACACAATTAAAACCCCTGACATCAAGAGTGTGGCCACCAGTTTCCTGCCTATGCTGAAAAATTATGAAAGGTATACTGCTGAATTATATAATTTCATGACTTCAGAGAAGAACAAAGCCATGAATATCATTTTCGGCGCCGACGAGAAGATGCCCAACAACATCGATCAAGAATTCATGTCAACTTTGAAAAAAACTGAGTATTACAAGTATTATCAGAACTTCAAGCAAGACAAGTATGCCCCCTCGATTGCATATCTCAATGTTATTGTCGACAGAATTATTGAGATGAAAGACAGCCGTCTGAAAGGTGCAACCGCGCGTGTGGCTAAAATGGCAAAAGACTTTATTATTGAAGACTTAACCATCGAGTCCAAAGAGCACATGGAAGAACTGGTCGCTAATACTAATAATCGTACTAACAGAAATATTATGCAAAGAGGTAGATGAGGTTAATATCAGTTATTATTACAAGATAATAACTACAACAACTGATGCTTAAGAGCATCGACGACACAAAAATCAAAATAGTGACTTAACAAACCAAATAGCCTTGGTGAAAGTCATAAATAAGAAGCGTCAAATGTAATCGAAGTAACACCGTCTTAAATCCTCGAATAAGTACAACAACGATAACAAAGATGAAAAAGTATTTATACATAGCATTTGTGGCGATAGTAATCGCTTGCTTGGGTGCCGGCAATGCTTCGGCACAGAACCGCCACATCAAGGACCCGGCTAAATACGCCGCGATGAGCGTCGATAAGAAAATCGATTTCTGGCAAGAGGAAATCAAGAAAGCCAAGAAATCATACGAAAAGCTCATGAAAAATCTCGAGAAATATGAGGAAGAAATTGCAAAACTGCAAAGTAAAGGCCGGGATGACAATGAATTAAAGGAAAAAATCAGTCGCACTCGTTACGACCTGGCAAATTTGCCCAAGGACCTCAACAAAATGAAAGACGTGCGAGATTCTCTGATTGTTGAGACCTACGTCAAGGACATCCTTTATGCGCCTTGTCCTAAGGATGGTGGCGTTATCAAGAATGCGCTGAAGAAAATAGACATCGTTTGTGAAGACGGCAAGTTCTATGAACAATTTGCCAGAGACTATCGTCCGCTGGTAGCGAACTACAGCGACCTCGCAAAAGAGTTGAGCGAACTGCTCAACGACAAAATTGTGGTCAATTGCCTGAGTGAGCTCAACCCCATGACCAACGATTATCTGTGGATGCAAATCAAAGGCACTAAATACTACCAGTTCTATCAGACTCGCAACCGTGACGATATGCGTTCCATCCCCTACCTCGACAAGATAGTGGACGAGATGCATAAACTCTCCGACGGATTAGGCGAACTCAACCAGCATGAGAAAAAGATGGCCCAGGAACTGGACAGAAAGCGTAAATCGCTGCACGCCCAACTCACTCCTGGATACCAAAGCACCAACGACCAGATTAGAGATATTTTCGACGGCAAAGGTCAGGCTCCACGACGCACAAACAATATCTCTCGCGGAAACACCTCTCTTGGTGGCAACGTAAGTACCGGACCGGTACATTCGACCCGCAGGAGGTAACAATTATACCAACCATAAATGAAGAAATATCTTTTAATAGCCTTAACAGCGTTAATTATCGGCGGCCACGCATCGGCTGCGGTATTCCGTAGCCGAAGTGCCGCCGATATGGAACGCATCAATACTCTTGAGAGCAAGATCATCAACACTAAGGGCGACGAACGTGTGCGGCTCACCACGGAGTATGACTCGTTGCTGGTGGTGAACTACCTGCTGTACTACCTTGAGATTCCTTGTGCCGACAAGGAGTCCGACGTAGCCTCGATAGTGAAGAAACTCGAGGCAATCAGCACGCCTCGGTGCGTTGCCGTTCGCGACCGCTACATGCCGCTGCTGCAACAGCACCGCGCCTATTCCGCCGACCTGATAAATTTCCTCACGTCGGAGAAAAACCGTTCGATGCGAGAACTACTCGAGGCCGACCATCCCACCACCGACCATGACAAGCACTTCATGATCACATTCAACATCACCAACTATTCCAAGGTGTATAACGCGCATAAGAAAGACCGCAGTGTAGCGTCGATTCCCTACCTCGACCGCATCATGGACCAGATTCTCGCAATGAAAGAGGCAAAGCTGAAAGGCGGCTCGGCGCAAACGTTCATCAAAACACGCTCCGACATCGTCGACCAACTCAAACCTATCGACTGGTCGCAATTCAATTACCAAGAGGCTCCCAAGCCTGAGCCCAAAGCAGAGCCCAAGCCGCAACCGCAACCCGAGCCGGCGAAACCCGCTGTGAGCCAGAGCACAAAGCCGTCGAGCACCATGCGCAGCATCAGCGAGACCGAAGCACGCGAGCGCATCAACAACGCTATGAGCAACAAACAGGACATCGAGGTCAATGCCAACGAATTCTACAGCCTTATCCGCGACATCAACGCATCAGCGTTCGGTTCCGAGAAACAGCGCGAACTGCTGCGGGCCGCCGGCGACCGATTCGCTAAAATCCTGCTGGACTACTACAACAAGCACCGCAAGGCTCTCAGCACCACCGAGCGCGACAAGCTGCGCAACCACGCCCAGTTCCTGCTCTCAAACAACCTCGCCGACAAGAAAGCCAACGACCTGCGGAAAATATAAGAAAAGAACCGGGAAACCACACAGATTTCCCGGTTCTCTTTGTTCTCTCAGTCCTCCCTGCTCGAAGTCGAGGACAAGCGTTTGGCGTGGTGAGAGGGTCGTGTCGTGGTCAAGACGCACCTTGTCTCCGGTAAGTACATCGGTTGCCTCGGCGCAGTCGCCTATGATTTCGGCATAGCGTTTCACGTCGAACGTGACATTGCTGTCGGTGCCGTTTAGCA
Source organism: Sodaliphilus sp. (assembly GCA_045112115.1). Classification (GTDB taxonomy): domain Bacteria; phylum Bacteroidota; class Bacteroidia; order Bacteroidales; family Muribaculaceae; genus Sodaliphilus. The sequence continues at coordinate 3,552 of JBGUHM010000101.1, forward strand.
CGGTCATCACCTTTCGGCCGCCGTATTCGCGCGCTATCACATACACTCCGTTATGCGGAATAAACTGTGTCTGCTTGCCACGAATCACGGCATCGTTGCCCTGCCGCCAATGAAGCAGACGCTTCATCCAGTCGAGCATCGCCATCTCATCGATGCTCAAGGTGCCGTTGAAAGCGCTGTGTTCATCGCCGGGGAAGCCGCCGGGGAAGTCGCGGCGCACATCACCGTCGGTACGTTTCTTGTTGCCGCCCATAAGCACCTCGGTGCCGTAATAGAGCTGAGGCGTACGGTTCATGGTGAGCAACATCGCGAGAGCCTGTTTGAGCAGGAGAATATCATGGACTGAAGGGCTCTCGGGCAGATAGCGGTCGGTGTCGTGGTTCTCGATAAACGCCATCACTCCGGCGGGATTCGGATAGAGATAATCGTACACCAGCCCGTTGTACACCTTGTTGTAGCCGTTCCACCATTCATCGGTATTCTCGTTTTTCGCCTGATTCACGCGGTCGTAGAACGTGAAGTCCATGACCGTGGGCAGGTATGAGTTCACTCGGCTCACGCGAGAGTCCTTCTGCCAGGCGGCAGTGTATCCAGGTTCGGTGACCCAGGTCTCCCCCACTACATTGAAATTGGGATATTCGTCGTTGAGGCGTTTCATCCATCGTGCCATGGGTTTCTCGAAGGCATAGGGATAAGTGTCCATGCGTATGCCGTCGATGCCTACAGTCTCAATCCACCAGATACTGTTCTGAATCAGGTAGTTCATCACGTGGACGTTGTTCTGGTTCAGGTCGGGCATACCTGGCACAAACCATCCTTCAACGGTTTCCTTGAGGTCCACCTCGCTGGCATACGGGTCTTTTACGGGGGTGAGCTTGTAGCTCGTGCCGAAATAGCTTGTACCGTGGGCATTCGACGTTCCCTTCGATTCCTCGAGCCATTCGTGAGTGTTAAACCAGTCGTTACTCGGCATATCGGCCACCCAAGGATGGTTGAAACCGCAATGGTTGAAAATCATGTCCATCACCACCTTGATGTTGCGGCCATGAGCCTCGTCGACGAGTCGGCGGTACTCGTCGTTGGTACCGAATCGCGGATCCACGCGGTAGTAGTCGGTGGTGGCATATCCGTGGTAGGTCGATGAGTGTCCATGGTCGGGTGTGTTGTTCTCGAGTACCGGAGTGAACCACAGTGCGGTCACGCCCAGGTCGTTGAAGTAATCGAGATGCTGACGAAGGCCCTCCAGGTCGCCGCCGTGGCGAAGACTCGGCTGCGAACGGTCGTTCTTATACTCGTTCATGCCTTTTATTTGATTGTTCGACGGGTCTCCATCGGCAAAACGGTCGGGCATGAGCATATACAGCACATCGGCATTGCTGAAACCCACGCGCTCGCTGCCTGCCTTGTAGCGAGCCTTGAGCACGTAGGGCACGGTCTTCTTGTTCTTGCCCAAAATGAAGTTGAGGTTCATCGTGCCGGGCTGAGCTCCGCCAGTGTTGAGGTACACCAGCAGATAGTTAGGGCTGTCGAGACGCACCAGCGAGTCGATGGTTACTCCGGCATAGTCGGTAGTGACCTCGGCTTCGCGTATGCCATCACCGTACACCATAAGTTGCACACTCGGGTCGCCAAGCCCCGTGTACCAGCAAGGCGGGTCAACACGGTCGACGTTCACTTTCGCTTTCTTGGCGGCCGCGGCACTAACCACCACCAGCAACATTGCCGCAATCAATAGTATCTTTTTCATTGGATTGTATCTTTTACTTATCTTTACTAATTGTGTTTCTCGTTCTCAATTATCAATGCCTACGTTGGTCACTGCGACGAGCGAGCCTTCCATTGAGGCAATTTTCGGCTTATAAGATAATCAACATAATCCTCACGAAGTTCTTGAATGCTAGAGCGAGCTACGTTAAGCAACTTCAACTCCATCTCGGACGAGGTCACCCCATCAGCCAGCCCCTCCACGATATTTTGCTTGCCTGACCGCGCGGCCTGAATCATCTGGTCGACAGTCCTGTCGCCAAATGCCGGCAAGAAACGATGCGTGAAAGAATATGTAAGCTGATACAAGACTACCGTCTTTTGGTAGAATTTGAGTTTCTCCCAGTTGTCTTGTAGCTTGAGAACTTTCATATATTATAGAATTTTTATAGGATTTGATAGGACGCCATAGGATTTGATAGGATTCTATGAGACATTATAAGGTCGAAGGAGTCCTATAGAGTCCTATAGAGTCCTATGGCATCCTATCCTTCTCAATTGTGCACAATAAGGGCGCTTTGGGCAGGCACTGTGAGGCTGGTGCCCTGGACGCGTCCCATACCGGCCTCGTCGATGGCAAGACGGCGGCAAACCACGGTGTAGTCGCCCTGTGGCACGTCTACGGTGACATCATGGCGGTTGGCGTTGAGCACCACGATTATATTGTCCCAACTGTCGATACCGGCAAGGTCCTTCAGACGGAAAGCCACCACGCAGTCCTGAGCGGGCAGGAACTCCAGATGCTCACGCACCAACTCGGCGCTGCCCATATGGAATGCCGGGTGGTTCTTGCGCAGGGCAATCAAGTTGCTGTAGTACTCAAACACCTGCGGATAACGCTCGAGGTTCTCCCAGTCGAGGTGGTTGATACTGTCGGGGCTCTCAAAACTGTTGTGCACGCCCTTCTTGTCGCGCAGCATCTCCTCGCCGCTGAGCATAAACGGCACACCCTGCGAAGTGAACACGGCGGTCTGTGCCAACAAATCGAGACGAATCAATTCATCAGTGCTGATGCCAGGGATACTGGCTTTCAAGCGGTCAACCAGACACATGTCGTCGTGGCAACTTACGTAAGCAATCATCTGCGTAGGCTCGAGGGCGAACGGTGCCTTGCTGTAGTTCACCTTGCCCATGTCGACCTGTGGATGGGCGATGGCGCCCACGATACCGAACTTGATGCTCTCTTCGTTACCGGGCAGAGCGTTGAGGAACGCGGGCTGCGTGTCGTCGCTGAACGGGCCGCGGAGTGCGTCGCGTATGTCGTCGCTGAACGCGGCGATACGCGGCATCTGCTGCATGTGCGCCTTCATGCCGAGTTTCTCGTATGGATAAGCGCAGTTGCCGGCGCTCCATCCCTCACCGTAGATAAACGCCTTCGGGTCGATGTTATGGATGCCGTTCTCAAGAGCGTTCATCGTTGCGATGTCATGGATACCCATCAGGTCGAAACGGAAACCGTCGATGTGATACTCATTCATCCAGTAAATCAGGCTCTCTGACATAAACAGTCCAAGCACACCCTCGCTGGCGGTTTCGTTACCGCAACCGCTACCGTTGCTGTATGTGCCGTCGGCGTTCTTACGGAAGAAAGCATCGGGCATAGTCTTCTGGAAGTTACTTCCGTCGATGGAATAGGTGTGGTTGTACACCACATCGAGTATCACCTTTATGCCGTTGTCGTGCAAAGCCTTTACCATGGTTTTGAACTCACGGATACGAGTCGCGGGGTCAGCCGCGTTGGTCGAATACGAGCCTTCGGGCACGTTGTAGTTCAGCGGGTCGTAACCCCAGTTGTACTTGTTGAGTTCGGGACGCGTCTCGTCGATTGACGCATAGTCGAACGACGGCAGAATATGAACCGCGTTCACTCCCAGCGATTTCAGGTGACGGATGGCTCGCGGCTCGCTCAGTGCCAGATACTTGCCGCGGTAGGTGAATCCGCCCGAGGGGTCGATTGAGAAGTCACGGTGGTGCATCTCATAGATCACCAGGTCTTTCGGGTCGATGTCGGGACGGCGGTCACGTTCCCATCCTGCGGGATTGGTCGACGCAAGGTCGATAATAGCGCCCCGTTGACCGTTGGCTCCCACGGCTTTGGCAAACACGCCCGGGTTCTCGCCCAGCCACTTGCCTCCGTATTTCACGTCGAAAGTGTAGAAACGTCCTTTGAGGTCACCTTTGACCTCGGCATGCCATTCGCCCTTGCGCACGGGGTCGCGTTTCATGCTTACTGTCTTCACTGCCTTTCCGCCCAAACCCTGCGCATAGAGTCGCAAGGTCACCGCCTGCGCATTGTCGAGGGTATTGAGCATAAATGATGTAGACGCAGGATTGTACATCATCTCGTGAAACTCGATTGAATGGGCCATCGCCGCCAGCGACGCACCCAAGGCAACAACAACTGCCATTGCTATTTTTCTCATCAATTCGGTTTTTAAATGTTTATTGGTTGGTTAATTATTTTGCTATCAGGGAAACAGCGAAACCGCCGCCGGGGGCCTCTGTCATCTTCAGCACATCGCCCTGTTTGACGGTCTTGCGCGAGATGACATAGCTTGCCGGATTCGTCTCGTAATGGGCATCCTTGCCGTCGACATAAATCACGCATTCGTATTTTCGCCCCTTGTCGAGGAAGTCAAGCTTGACGTTCACCTTGTGTCCGTCCTCGTCGCACTTGCCGCCCAAGAACCAGTTGTCGGTACCCTTGGCCTTGCGTGCAACGGTAATGTACTTGCCCGGCTCGGCGTCGATATATCGCGAGTCGTCCCAGTCGACAGCCACGTCGCGGATAAACTGGAAGGCGTCGGCAAACTTAGCGTAGTTCTGCGGCAGGTCGGCGGCCATCTGAATGGGACTGCACAGTACCATGTAGAGTGCCAGCTGTCCAACCACCGTGGAATGAACATGGCGCTCATTCATGCCCTCGCTCCAGTTCGCCAGATTTGTCTCGAGTATGCCTGGCGTGTAGTCCATCGGGCCACCCTGAAAGCGGGTGAACGGAATAAGCACCGTGTGGTTGGGATTGGTGCCGTGGAACGCTTCGTACTCCTGTCCGCGAGAGCTTTCGTTGCCCACCAGGTTGGGATATGTGCGGCACAGTCCCGTAGGACGTGTGGCCTCGTGGGCATTGACCATGATATGATGCTTGGCGGCCTCTGTTACGCAGTAGAGATAGTGGTTGTTCATGTACTGGCCGTAGTGGTACTCACCGCGCGGAATAATATCGCCCACATAACCGCTCTTTACGGCGTTGTAGCCGTAGCGGTCCATCAGGTCGTAGGCTTGCTCAAGTCGGCGCTCGTAGTTGGTGACACTGGAACTGGTCTCGTGGTGCATCATCAGTCGCACGCCGCGGCTATGGGCATAGTTGTTCAGATAGTCGATGTCGAAGTCGGGATAAGGCGTGAGGAAGTCGAACACGTCGTATTTCCACATCGTGGCCCAGTCCTCCCATCCGATATTCCAGCCCTCGACGAGCACTTGGCCTATGCCGTTTTCGGCTGCGAAGTCGATGTATTTCTTCACCTCGGCGGTGTTGGCCTTATGGCGGCCGTTGGGCTTGACCTTCGTGTAATCGGTGCCGTCGAGTTTCACACTGGGCAACTCGTCGGTATAGTTCCACGAACCGTGTCCCACAATCATCTCCCACCACACGCCGCAGAACTTCGTGGGCTTAATCCACGACACGTCGTCGAGTGCGCACGGTTCATTGAGGTTGAGAATCAGGCTCGAGGCCAGCATGTCGCGTGCGTCATCGCTCACCATGACGGTGCGCCAGGGTGTTTGACACGGGGTCTGCATATAGCATTTGTTGCCGGTGGCGTCAGGCGTGAGCCATGACTCGAACACCATGTTGCGGTCGTCGAGATTGAGGTGCATCGTCGAGTAGTTGACGCATGCGGCCTCATGGATGTTGATATACAGTCCGTCGTCGGTCTTAAGCTGCAACGAGGTCTGTACACCGGTCGACGAGAACGGAGTCTGAGAGGCGTTGTCCCACACCACAGCGTCGCGCTGGCGGTCCTCGGCAGGCGAGTGCGGGTCGTGCGCCTTGCCTTTATCGTCCCATCGCACGCAACGGTCGATGGCTCCGCGTATCTGGCTCATGCGCGTCACCTGTACCGGATACTCCTGTGTATCATAGTCGCCGGTAATCCAATAGGCGGTATGGTCGCCGGTCATGGCAAACTGTGTGTGCTCGTCCTTGATGACGAAATAGTTCAGCGCCTGCTGCTGCGGGAATTCGTAGCGAAGGCCCATGCCGTCGTCATAAACGCGGAAGCGGATAGTGATATCGCGTCCGCTGGAGGCCTGGTTCAGGTTCACCTCCAACTCGTTGTAATGGTTGCGGATGTCCTTGTACTGTCCCCACACTGGTTGCCAGGTCTCATCGAAGGTGGAGGTGTGCGACGATGCCACAGCGAAGCCGTCCATCAAGTCGGTCTCCTCCATCTTTTTGCTGGCGTGTTTGTCCTTTGCCAGTTCGAGCCCCAGGTGGCTGGGTTTCACCACCGTCTTGCCCTTATAGGACAGTTGATAGGTTGGCACACCGCCGTTCTCGAGCGAAAAGGTGAGTTGCAGGTTACCGTTAGGTGAGGTCACTGTCTGTGCGGCGGCCAAGGACGGCAGTACCATTGCGGCCAATGCCGCTATCAATAGTTTCTTCATTTTTGGGTTATGGTATTATCGAAAAAACAGGAGGAATGTGTAAACCATAGGCCACTCATTCCTCCCGTCTAGTCGGGTTGTTATCTATTGCTTTGTGCTATCAAGTCACGCACCTGGCGGTTGAAGTCCTTGTTCTCAATCAAGTCCTCAATGTTGAGGTGCATGCGGTAGCGCCAATAGTGACGCGGGTTCGCCGGAATGTTGATTCGTTCAGCATCGGCATCGGCCAGACGTATTGTCTCGTCGATTGACAGCCAGTCTTGCAGCGAAAGCAAGCAGAGCATCGACGGACTGTAGAGATGCTGTGCCACGATATCGCGTGCGAGCCATCCGGGCAGCGGATGGGGGGCCGGACCGTTCTTCCACATCACGTCGTTGTAGTATTCCTGAGCGCGCTCGTAGTCCTCGTCCCACCACTGGCGCAATGTGCTCATATCGTGGGTGGAGATGGTGCTTACCGAGCGGTAGGGATTCTGCTGAAGCCGGCCGAACTTCACCTTGTTGTCCTTTGGCATCGACTGGATTTCGAGGCTCAGTATCTTCAGTTCGTTCATCACCCAGGGCACGCAGTCGGGCACCATTCCGAGGTCCTCGGCACAAACGAGCATGCGTGTGGCGTTGACCAGTTTCGGCATCTTCTTCATCGCCTCGTGATACCAGAAACGGTTGTTGCGGCGATAGAAGTAGTCGTTGTACAAGCGGTTGAAGGCGTCCTTGTCGTTGTCGTAGAGTGCCTCGTAGGTGAAGCCCATCTGTGCGCTGATGCGCGGATGGAACTTGCCGCCGTCCTTGCGGTCGCGCAGGAAGAGCACATTGGCTGCCAGCGCGTGCAGACCGTCGCGAATCCAGATGTCGTCGTCGCTCTCCTTGCCTGCGAACACCGCCTCGATTTTGCGTTGAGTGTCCACCTCGGGACGGAGACGATAGATGTCGTCGTGTTCATGCTCGAGATAGGTCTTGCGGACATGGTCGGCATGCGGGCCGAAGACGCGGTCGATAATCCAATCGGCGATATAGGGCTTGGTGAAGAAGTCTTCCTGGAAGTTCAGACCGTAGTTCTGTATCTCCTCGCGAGTCATACCCAGCGACGGCGAGAACTGACCCATCAAACCGTAGACAGCGTCGATGGGAATCTCCCAAATGCGGAAGAAACCGAGCACGTGGTCGATGCGGTAGGCATCGAAGAACTCCTGCATCTTGGAGAATCGGTTGACCCACCATTTGCATCCGTCGGCAAGCATGGCGTCCCAGTTATATGTTGGGAAGCCCCAGTTCTGACCGTTGGCGCTGAATGCATCGGGCGGTGCTCCCGCCTGACCGTTGAGGTTAAAGTAACGTGGCTCGACCCAGGCGTCGACACCGTTACGGCTGATACCGATGGGGATGTCGCCCTTGAGCACAACGTGCTTTGAGCGGGCATACTCATGGGCCCCGCGCATCTGGCGATTGAGCACATACTGCACATACATCCAGAATGAGGCCTTGCTGTACATCTCGCTGTTGTGGTCCTCAAGCGATGCTTTCAGACGGTTGTCGAAGCTACGGTGGTGGGGCCAGTCGTTGAAGTTGGCAGTACCGTACTCGTCGCGCAGAACGCAGAATGCCACGTAGGGCAGCAGCCAACGCTTGTTGTCCTCGTAGAAGGCTTTATAATCCTTACCAGCCATAGTGGCCACGCCTTCCTGGTCGAAAATCAGATGCAGATACTCGAGTTTTGCCTTGTTGACTCGCTCATAGTCAATCATCGCCAGCGAATTGAGTTCAACACGCAGGCGCTCGAACTCGGCGGCTTTCTCCTTGTCGGCCAGCGGCGGCAGTTGCTTGATGTCAACATACATGGGGTGCAGGCCGTAGATTGTAATCGAGTTGTAGGGATAGCTGTCGGTCCAAGTGTGGGTGATGGTGGTGTCGTTGATAGGCAGAACCTGAAGGCCGCGCTGACCCGTTACTTCCATCCAGTCAACCATTTTCTTCAGGTCACCGAAGTCGCCCACGCCGAAGCTCTCGCGAGTGCGCAGCGAGAAGATGGGTACCACTGTGCCGGCGATGCGCCATGGACCAACGGCGAAATAAGCCTGCGGCAGGTCGTAAACCACGACTTGCCCGCTGCTGAGCAACGGCAGCTCGATGGTGCGGTTGTTGCCTTCCTCCCACTGTACATTGCCCTTGTCGTCGACGGCGATGAATTTGAACGTGACACGATTGGTAACAGTCTTGCCGGCGTTGAATTTAACAGCCCACACATTATGGGCAATCTCTGTCATGATAACCGCCTCGTTGACATTCCATGTGCCTAGCGACGGATCGTCGCCCACGATAGCCAGACGCTGTGTACCGCGCAGCTGAGGCGCGCGAACGCGCAACATCGCGGTGGCGGCGTAGGCTGTCGTCTTCAGTTTGCCCAACTCACGGCACGTCTCACAGTCGGTGTAAGCGCTGCTGTAGAGGTAACTGTCCTCGGGCAGGTCGTTCCAGTGGTCGTAAATCACATGGGAGGTTGCCTTGCTGCATGAGAACTGCAATCGGTGTGGAATCACTTGCCACTCGTGACGCATCTCGTTTCCGTCGCGCTCTACGGTGTAGTAGTAGTCGATGTAACGACCTGTGCGACCCGGGTGATTCACTTCGACGGTCCAGCGGTGGCCGTCCTCGGTGCTCATCTTGTGCTTGGTGTCGAGAAAGTCGTGGTCGCTGTCGATGATGTGCAACACGATTTCCTCGCCAAAGATGGTTTGGTAGTCTAAGTTAAAAATCAGTTTCATACTGTAATGTTATTGTTATTGTGTATTAGTTTCTAATGGTGTAAAATTACACATTATTTATGGGGCGGCGGTTCGCCTTTCAGCAGATTATTGCGAGATATCTTCGCAAACGTTTGCATAATTGCTCGAAACAGTCTCAGCCCAAATTGCCTAAAACACTGTTTTCATGATAAAAAACGTCCAGGCGGCGGCATCGATGTGCCGTCGCCTGGACGTTGCCGGGACGCGTGTGTATTACTCAAACGCCGCCGCAATAGCGCTTGCTATCGCAGACATTTCCTCCGGTTCGAAGCTCAGATGAGCCTTGGCGAAGTTCATGTCACCCTCGCGGTTGATGGGCAACAGATGGATGTGTGCGTGAGGCACTTCCATACCCATCACTGCCACGCCCACTCGTGCGCACTCGATGACGCGTTTTTGCGCCTTGGCCACACGCTGTGCAACAGCCCACAGTCCTTTGAACTCCTCGCTGTCGAGGTCGAAGATGTAGTCCACCTCGTGCTTGGGCACCACCAGCGTGTGTCCTTTAACCACGGGGCTGATGTCGAGGAATGCATAGTAGTTCTCGTCCTCGGCCACCTTATAGCTGGGAATCTCACCAGCAATGATTCTGCTGAAAATACTTGCCATAATCGTTTGTGTTATCAGATTGCGATTTCTACTATTTCAAACTGCATCACACCTGCGGGAACGGTAACCTCCACCACATCGCCCACTTTGTGGCCGAGAAGTCCTTTAGCTATGGGGGTGCTGATCGAAATCTTTCCCTCGCGCATGTTGGCCTCCGTGTCGCCCACGATGGTATAGGTCATCTGAGCGCCGTTCTTCAGGTTCTTAATTGTGACTTTGTTCATCAGTGCCACCTCGTCGGTGTTGAGTTTGCTCGCATCGATGATGCGTGCTCCAGCGATGAGTGTCTTAAGCTCCGAGATTTTAGCCTCGAGAAGACCCTGGCGCTCACGCGCGGCGTCATACTCGGCATTCTCGCTCAAATCGCCTTTCTCGCGAGCCTCGACGATAGCCCTCACGACATCGGGACGCTCCACGTTCTCCAGACGCGAGAGTTCAGCCATCTTTTTGTTGTACCCTTCCTGGGTCATGTAGGTTATTGCCATGTTTACGTCAATATGATTATATTAATGTTGTTATTCTGCAAGTTAAAAAACTCGAAGAATCTCTCACACGCTGTGTTGAGATCCCTCGCATTTTTCACCGTTATTTCGACTGCAAAGGTACGAACTTTTTTTAAAACAAAATTCTTTTTCAATAAAATTTTACAAAAAACACCCCGAAACTTACAACTTCGGGGCATTTTTATTCGTTTTTGATAGTTAAAACCGGTTCATTTCTTATCCTTGTTCTTCCCCTTTTTCTTCTTCCAGTCGTTGTAAATCTTTATACCGAAGATCACGACACTGCACAAGGTGGTGATAAGGTTGGTAAGAAACAGCGACCAGCCCTCTTCCCAACCGAGCATGGCTCCTTGAAGCATGAAAGCGATACCTCCAATCCCAATCATCAGGAATGTAGGAAGAGCTATGTCATCGGTCTGACGTGTTCTGATGGTCTGGATAGCCTGGGGAACATAACCCAGAATAAGACCAATGCTTGCAATCCAGCCACAAGCCTGGAAGAACTTGCTTGTTGGCGAGAACCAGCTGTCGGACTGCTGAACGGCTTCGACGGCTGTACTGGCGGCGTTGCTTGCGACTTCGTTCGCCATTGTCAATAACATCATTAAGTCCATAGTTTTACCGTTTTTTAGATTTTTTATTTGGAATTTCAGTTTGCGTATTCACTTTGCGATTTGGCGGGTACGGGACATAATCGTTCGAGTAATGGTGAATCGATGGTGTCACCGGCGAGTCGAGCGCCTCCACAAGCGCGTCGCCGAAGAGACGGCCCTGCACTTCGTAGCCTTTCACAAGCAGGTGCAGATGGTCGCGACCGTTCATCAGGCCTTCTTTAATCCATAAATCGGAATGACCGTCACCACCGCTTACGGTGAACATGTCCCACACGGCGATTCCGTGCTTCTCTCCGTACTCCATGACGATATCGCGTGCCTTGTGGCCGTTCGGATTTATCATGAATCGTCCGCCGCGGCGTTGTTGGAATTCCATAGGAGTAGTGAGCAGGAACACCACGTTTGGATTGGCGGCTTGTATCGCTCCTATCAGGCGGTCCATTCCCGGCTCTAATACATCGACATTTCCGGCCGCCTCGTTGGTTCCCATCGACAGTATCACCAAGTCGGGCTCAAGCAACGACAGCTCGCGGGCGAAATTGTCGATTTTGCAATAACTTGAATATGTCGCTCCGTTGTTGCCAATCTCGGTATACACCACACCCGGAAGGTCGTTGAACAGCACTGCTCCCCAAAAAGCGCTTGAGCAAGGTAATCCCTCGAGTGTGACCTCGCTGGTCGACTGCGACAGTGCAAACTTTGAGGCATACGGCCCGATAGAGTCGGCAAACAGTTCTTCACCGTTGACCACGGCCCGGTTGTATCCGCCGTGAGGGGCGTGCAGGAGCGTGACGAAGGTGAATTCGTCATCGTTCTTGTCACGGATCGTGAGATTCGTCGTGGCTCCACCGAAACGCACGGCCACACCGGTGAGTCCATTCTCCACCGGCCAGTCACGGTTGAGCAGACGGGTCTTCGAAACTACCGGACTCGTCGAGCGAAGCGAGTAGTTACTCGGTTCGTTGGTACCCGAGAGTGCCAGCGGTGCAATCAGCCCACGTCCGCCGTTGCCGAAGCGGGCTTGAAGCTTACGTCGTGCCTCGCCGCTCAAAATTCCGGGCTGGATGTGGCTGTCGCCTATCTGAACAATTTTGAGTTTGCGGTTTTGATGAATACGCCTGCTGGCGGCGAGACGTCGCAGTCCGTTCCAGTTGGCGCCGTTCATCGTGATATGATTGGCTTCGACGTTGATGAAATCGTACTCACATTCCTGCGCAAAGACATCACTTGTGCCGAACGACATCGCCAGCATTGCCAAAAACAAATATTTAAATAGTCTCTTCATTAACTATGAATTATCACCAGTCAAAAACATTTCTTAGCACCCACCACAGTACTATCGACAGCAATATCAACGTCACTACAGCTGGATGGCCCGTCGCCATATAGAACCGAGGAAAACGCTTGCGGGTAAACTCGGCAACGGCGTAGAACGCAATCACGGGCAACACCGCAATCATAAACGCGTTATATCGCCAAGCGCCGGCAATGTCGCCGTGAAGCAAGGAATGCATCGCTCGTTGACTACCGCATCCCGGGCATTTGGTGCCGGTAAGTCCAAGCCATGCACAACGCGGGAAAAACGTGTCGCTCGACGGGTCGTTGGAATAATACACCACAGCCATCGCAGCGACGACACCGACCACTATAACTGCCAGCAGGATGCGCTTCCACGTCATTGTGCCGTCAGAAAACGAGCATGCGCAACGGATATGTCACTATGCCGGCGATGATAGCGCCAATGATTATCCAGGCCACTCGGTCGCTCCACTTCTGCGCCAACTCGTAGTCGCCACGGCGATAAGCCTTGCGAACCTTGAACGACAGGATGATGGCAATGGCTCCTACTGGTAAGCAGCACAGCACTGTCGAAATGATAGCCCATACAAGATTGGTGGGTGGACATTTCGGCGCATCGGCATCGGGTTGCGTTTTGCCCTTGGGTTGAGCGGCAGGAGCCTCGACCGCCATGCGCGGTGAGGGCATGGGGGGCGCCAACGTGTCGTCATCGTCGGGCAACAAGACCTGTTCCCCAGACTCCTGCGGCACCTCGGGCATCTCATATTCCACGGGGGTGTCCAGAGCCTCGTCGGCCTGCGCCTTTGTCTCGGCCAAAGCAGCGTCAATCACGTTGACCGGTTCGGGAGAATCCTCGCCTACGGGTTGTTCGTCGAGCAATGTCGCCAGCTCGGGTACACGGGCAATCTTCACCCAATCGTCCAGTCCCCGGAACCATACATACGCACTCTCGTCAAGGCCTTTGTCGCGCAACTCGTCGAGTGTGAACGGGCCCTGCTGTTTTCCTTTGAAATTTATCCAATATTGCTGCATAATCGTCTTAATTGCTAACTATTTGAAACGCAAAGATACGAAATTTCCACGACACCACCATATTCTACCCCACTTTTTTAACTTTTTTAGCATATTCTCCCACCCAACCCTCGAAAATGTGTCAACTATGCCGCAACACATCACCGCCTCCAAAAAATTCGCACAATTCGCCACAATCCGCAAAATTCGTTGTCCTGAATTCCTATAGCCACCTCCATCCACAACCCATACCTTTGCAATAAAACAGTTATCAAAGATTAATTGATAGAGATGAGCCCTTAGCCACCAAAGTATTCAGCGCCCCAACCACTGTCCCACGACTGCGGAGCAGTCACCACCATGCTTAACCCCGAGCGCTTGCGCTCTGGGGAAAGAAGGCACCCATCAAATACGACTGCGAAGCAGTCGCACCCTGCCTGCAACATAGTCACACAACCCAACCATCAACAATATGCGCCAATTCTTGATTTTCATCGCTTACAGTGTTGTAAATAATCGATTATGTTGCCGTCCTATTATAATCATATCTTATCATAATAACATTATCATTGCCTTTAGTTACAATATGCTGGCAAATAAATCAAAGCTGTTATTAAGAACACTGGTATTGACAACGCAAAATACAGCGAAACAAGCCATCCTTTTAATTCATAATGTGGATCATCCTCATACATGATTTTACTTTCTCTGAATTCCTTTTTGTCTTTTGTCCTCCGCTCAATATATATATCAATGTAAATTAAAGATGCAACAATGACGATTCCTATTGGCCAACCAAAACGAATGAAACCATCATGCCTTAATAATAAAATTAATATTGTCATCACGTAAAGAATCAGAGCAAATGCTATAGGGTTGACTCCTGAAGCAGAAATCCAAGCCATCCACCAGCCCTCATCTTTTTCGTGTTCACGCCGTATCAGCTTCGGGTGAGCCTTGATAAACTTGGTGTATCTGTAGATTATGTATCGAAAAATATCCATAACGTATCATTTGAACGCTTGCACAGCCGGCAATCCGATTATACCTAATGTCTCTTGTTCGATAAACATGTCTCTTTGAGCCTTAGCTGTAATCCAAAAAAGATCCTTGCCACCTAAAGACCAAGCGTTTGATGCGATTCTAGTGTAACGATTGGGTATACAACCTAAAACCGAAAAGGTTAAATCGACACCATTAACCACATATTCTTCCGTTGTATACGAATTGCAAAAATCAAAGAGACTTGTGACTGCGCCTGCAATAGAAAAACAATAGCTCACTCCTTTTGCGACAGAACTTAACTTTGTAGGTTTTACATACTGATTGCCATAGAATCTATTAGTATATATTTTAGGCGTAAATTCATTTTTGCTGTTCATGATTATATATGACCAACCATTTCCTTTGAAATATTTTTCTATATGACTTAGAGTGGCAGATGTGAATCCATTCCAC
>JBGUHM010000102.1:0-6875 GCA_045112115.1 Sodaliphilus sp.
CAAAGACAAACCGATGTTCAACGCCAAGGATATCGACAAGAAAATCGTGGGCGGAAGCTACACCATCTTCCTGACCAAGGACGGAAAAGTATTCGCCTACAACAAGAACACCGGAAAGAACGCGCTTCTCTACGCCGGAGCCTCGAAAGCCACCAACATCGGCTGGCAGGACAGCGCCAAGGGCATCCTCAACATCCGCACGGCCAACGGCTTGATGCAATACGACGTAGCTACCGGCAAGGCCAAGATGAAAAAAGAGGAAGAAAAGAAGGAATAACGGTAAGCCCCATTCGATAGAGGGCGAAACAACGAGCGAGGAGTCTCACACGGCTCCTTTCTCTTTTCGGCAATGAAGAGCAAGCCCAGTGAACTCGACAAAGTGCCTCTTGAGGAATTCCTCGACGGAGAGCGGGCGGTGACACCGCGGCTCATAGGGCTGCTGCAACAACCGCTGGCCGAAGCGCTTGAGCAAACGGAGCCGGAACCCAACGGCACATCGCTCAAAGCGTTTGTCTCGGGCGACTGCCGAACAATAACGGTAGAAGGCAACGCCGACGAGAGCGGCAAGGTGAGGCAGTACGGCCTCTGGCTGCGGGCGGCGCTCAACCAGTCGGGACTGCGTCTGGCACGGCTGGAGACCATAGCCCGCGACTGCGCCAACGGCCGAATAGCCGACATCGCCGCCCTGCGGCTGCGTCTGGAACGCCGCGTAAGCAGTTTCTACTTCATCATCCTGCTTGCCATTCTTACCATCTGCCTGGCGGCACTATATTTCCTCTCACACTTATAAATCACTGAATCACAATGATACAAGCAATAAACATCAATAAACATTACGGACAGCTGCAAGTGCTCAAGAACGTCAACCTCAAGGTCGACAAGGGCGAGGTGGTATCGATTGTGGGCGCCAGCGGCGCCGGAAAAACCACACTGCTCAACATTCTGGGCACGCTCGACCGTCCCGACAGCGGCGAAGTGCGCTTCGGCGACGAGAACGTACTGCAACTCAAAGAGAAACAACTGGCGCAGTTCCGCAACCGCAACATCGGCTTCGTGTTCCAGTTCCACCAGCTGCTGCCGGAATTCACCACCGTCGAGAACGTGGCGATGCCAGCGCTCATTGCCGGCGAGAGCCGCGCCGAGGCATTCCGCCGTGCGAAGGAGTTGCTCGACTACATGCGCCTGAGCGACCGTCTCGACCACAAGCCGTCGCAACTAAGCGGCGGCGAGCGGCAGCGTACTGCCGTGGCGCGCGCACTGGTCAACCTGCCGCAGGTGATTCTCGCCGACGAGCCCAGCGGCAGTCTCGACACGGCCAACAAGCAGGAGTTGCACCGCCTGTTCTTCAAGTTGCGCGACGAGATGCAGCAAACGTTCATCATCGTCACCCACGACGAGTCGCTGGCAGCCGAGGCCGACCGCACCATTCGCATGAGCGATGGCATGATTATTGCTTAACTTAGAATTTTACTAACAAAACAAACTGAAATATTATGGCAGACAAAAACCAACGTCAAATCGAAATCGAAGTGCCCGCCGACGAAATGCAGGGCAAATACGCCAACTTGGCAGTAATCAGCCACGGGCCTAACGACTTTTTCCTCGACATGGTGCTCATGGCGCCCAACACCCCGAAAGCACGCGTGCAGTCGCGCATCATCATGACGCCCGAGAACGCCAAGCAGCTGCTCATGGCGCTCAAGCAGAACATCGACAACTACGAGGCCAACTTCGGAGAAATCACACCGCGCCGCGGTCGCCGCAACAACGACGACGGCATCATGGACTTCCCCCTGCCCAAGGGCCAGGCTTAATAGTCGGCAACTATGACACACGAATTACTGATTTACAATACCCTCTCGCGACGCAAGGAGCTGTTCGTGCCACTGAACGAAAACGGCGTGGTGGGAATGTACGTCTGCGGCCCTACGGTCTACGGCGACCCGCACCTGGGTCACACACGCCCGGCCGTGACCTTCGACGTGCTGTTCCGTTACCTCCAGAAACTGGGGTATAAAGTGAGATACGTGCGCAACATCACCGACGTGGGCCACCTCGAGCACGACGCCGACGATGGAGAGGACAAAATCGCGAAGAAAGCGAGGCTCGAGCAACTCGAGCCCATGGAAATCGCTCAGTACTACACCAACCGGTACCACTCGGCGATGCAGGCGCTGAACGTGCTGCCCCCGAGCATCGAGCCGCATGCCACAGGCCATATCATCGAGCAGGAGGAACTCGTGCGACAGATTCTCGACAACGGCTTCGCCTACGAGAGCAACGGCAGTGTGTATTTCGACACCGAGGCTTACAACAAGAAGCACCGCTACGGAATTCTCTCGGGACGCAATCTCGACGACACCAAGGACGCCAGCCGCGAACTCGACGGCGTGGGAGAGAAACACAACCAAGCCGACTTCGCGCTGTGGAAGAAGGCGCAACCCGAGCACATCATGCGCTGGCCCTCGCCCTGGAGCGACGGCTTCCCCGGCTGGCACTGCGAGTGCACCGCCATGGGACGCAAATATCTGGGCGACCACTTCGACATCCACGGCGGAGGCATGGACCTGGTGTTCCCGCACCACGAATGCGAGATTGCGCAGGCTGTGGCCAGCCAAGGCGACCAGATGGTGAAATACTGGATGCACAACAACATGATCACCATCAACGGCCAGAAGATGGGCAAGTCGCTCGGCAACTTCATCACTCTCGAACAGTTCTTCACGGGCGACCATGAACTGCTCACGCAGGCCTACACGCCCATGACCATACGCTTCTTCATCCTTCAGGCGCACTACCGCGGAACGGTCGACTTCTCCAACGACGCGTTGCTGGCGGCCCAGAAGGCACTCGAGCGCATGCTCGACGGCTGGCACCGCCTGAACGAGCTGAAAGCGGCCGCCACGTCGAACGTCACTCTCGACGACTACGCCGCCAAATGCCGCGAGCAGATGAACGACGACCTGAACACGCCGCAAGTGATTGCAACGCTCTTCGACGCCTGCCGAGTAATCAACCAGGCCAACGACGGCGCAATCGCTCTCACGGCAGAACAAATCGACGCGCTGAAGGATACGTTCCAGACCTATCTGTTCGACGTGCTCGGCATACGCGACGACAGCGAAGGCGCCGGTGGCGACGTGAACCTGGAGCCGTACCGCAAGGCCGTAGACCTGCTGCTGGAAGTGCGCGCCAACGCCAAAGCCTCGCGCGACTGGGCCACCAGCGACCTTATCCGCGACAAACTCAACGAGGCGGGATTCGACGTCAAGGACACCAAAGACGGATTCGAGTGGAAGGTACGTCAGCAATAACGACAACCGACAACCGACCGCTTGTGTCGGTAATCGTTCCGGTATACAACGTGCAAGAGTTTCTTGCACGTTGTCTTCAGTCGATTGTACTCCAGACCTACGACAACCTCGAGATTCTCGTGGTTGACGACGGCAGCACCGACCAAAGCCCTGTGGTGGCACGCAATTGGGCCGACACCGACAGCCGCATCTCCATTATCACTAAAGACAACGGCGGACTGAGCGCCGCTCGCAACGCAGCGCTCGATGTCGCCCGCGGCGACTTCATCACAATGGTCGACAGCGACGATTTCGTCTCCCCCACCCTCGTCGAGACGCTGCTCGGGATTCTCAAGCAACACCCGCAAGCCGACATCGCCTGCTGCCAGTGGCAGCAATTCGACGACCCCGCGCGATGGAAACCCGTGGAGGGCACCGGCCGCGTCACCGTGCTTGAGTCGCGTCAGGCTTTGCTCGACATTTTTTACCAGCGCCAGCACATCAACCACTCGGCATGCGCCAAACTGTACCGCAGACGGCTCTTCGACACCGTTCGATACCCCGTGGGACGGCTGTACGAGGACCTCGCCGTGGTGCTCGACATCTTCGGGCAATGCAATCAGGTGGCTGTGAGCTACGACGTGATGTACGCCTACCACCAGCGGGAAGGAAGCATCACACATGACTTCAAACCCGAACGTGCCGACGTGCTCGACATCCTGCTCGAGATGGAGTGGAAGGTCGACAAGGAACTGCGGCCTGCGGTGCAGTCGCGACTGATGAGCGCTTGCTTCAACATGCTGCGGCTCATGCCTCGAGGCGACAAACGTTACGACGACCTGAAGAGGCGATGCTACGACCACATACGACGCCTGCGAGGCCAGACTCTGCGTGACAAGAATGTGCGCACGCGTAATCGCGTGGCCGCCACAATGAGCTATGTCGTAGGTCTGAAAAACACCCAAGAAGTGATTTCCAGGCTCTAAATAGAGTTTTTTTAAAAATCATTGGTAAAAAACACCAATGTTTTGGCAAAAATGTGTACTTTTGTGGCGTAAAAGAGTACACATTTATTATTATAAACCAATTATTCAATGAAAACTACTAAAACCGTATTGGTTGTGCTGGCGGCTTTGACCTTCGGACTGCTGGCGCAAGCCAAGGAGTATTCTCCTAAATTTGTATGCGGCGTGGTAAAAGCCAACTCATGGACCACCAACAACCATCTCGAGGGGGCTTATGAATTTGACCTCGCTACTGAGACCCTCACCAAATACACCGAGGGACAAGACGTATATCAAGCACCGCTCGGAGGAGCCGTTTATGAGGACGGACGTATGAAAGGTATCCACTTCAAGACTTCCTACGACCCGTTCGAACAAGCCAACACCTATACCCTCTACCACGTTGAGTACGACATGGAGACCTGGGAGCGCGTGGTAGGTGTGACTCTTGGCGACATGGACCGCAACTTTATCTCCAGCTGCGGCATGGCCCACAACCCCGTCACCGGCAAGAACTACGGCATTTTCTATAACTTCAACATGAGCTGGCAAGTGCTCAACCGCAAGTTGGCCGAAATCGACTTCTCGACCAACACTCCCACACGCACCATTCTGGGTACAGCTTCGATTCCCATGGCCGCTATCGCATTCAGCGACCAGGGCATTCTCTACGGCGTGGGTATGGACGGTTGGCTCTATGCCATCAGCACCGACAACGTAGGCAGCAGCAACGAAATCGAGGTATTCCCAATTGGAGACCTGGGCATCGAGGACATCTCGACCAACCCCAGCACCATGACTTACGACAAGCGCACAGGCCGTTTCTACTGGGCTGTGGTGCTCAACGACATGAAGTGCTACCTCTACGAAATCAACCCCAACATCGGATCGGTGGCAGCTACTCAGCTCATGGAGACCCCCGACAACTCTTGGATCGTGAACCTCAACGTGCTTGAGCCGCTGGCCGAAGACGCAGCCCCGGCAGCCGTCACCAACCTCGAGGCACGCTTCGAGGGAGCATCGACCACCGGCATCATCGCTTTCACCGCTCCCACCACCACCTACGAGGGCGAGCCGCTCAGCGGAACGCTCAACTACACCATCACCGCCAACGACATGGTGGTCGCCACCAGCACCGCCGAAGCCGGCGAGAATGTAGAGGCTGAAGTCACTTCGCCCACTGGCGACGTGGTGTTCACAGTAGTGGTCTCGAACGAGGCCGGCGACAGCCCCGCCGCTAAGGTCAAGGCTTACATCGGTGCCGAAACGCCCAACGCTCCCACCGACGTGTTCTTCGACTACAACTACGACCTAAAGGTGTCGGCAGTGACCTGGACTGCGCCCGAAACCGGCATCAACGGCGTTGAACTCGACGGCGACGCGTTGACCTACAACGTATACCGCTTGCCCGGCAACGTGCTCGTGGCCGAGAATATCGAGGGAACAGAGTTCTTCGAGGATTTCGACCCTGAGACTCTCGCACCGTATCAGTATAGCGTGGAATGCCTGCATCACGGCGTCAAGGGCGCAGCTACAGTTTCCAACAAAGCTGTTGTAGGTCCGGCTCTCGATGTGCCTTATACCAACAACTTCAACACCGCTGCAAGCTTCGACCTGATCACCGTACTCGACAACAACCACGACGGCGTGACATGGAAATGGGAGAAGACTTATTCTGGCGGCGGAAGGGCTTCGTACTACCGCTCGAAGACCGAAGACGCCGACGACTGGTTCCTCTCACCGCCCATCAACCTCAAGCGTGGCGCCACCTACAGCATCACTTTCGATGCCAACACCGCGATCTCCAACGATGTCGACTACATGGATGTTGCCTACGGCAAGGGTCTGAACACCGAGAATTATGAAACACTGTTCGACCACATCATTCTCAACACTCCCGTCACCGACACCTACACCAACGACACCATCGTGCCAGCGGCAAACGGTGTCTACTACTTCGGCTTCCACTGCACGAGTGTGGCCAACTACGGCTGGCTCCTGGTGCACAACTTCTCAATCAAAATGATTGCTGACGCTCCCGAACTCACCGGCGACGTGAATGAAGACGGCCAGGTGAATGTCGCCGACGTGGGCGCTGTGTACAGTGTGATTGTCAATGACAACGAGCAGTATAAAGCCAAAGCCGACGTCAACGGTGACGGCGTAATCAACTCTGGTGACGTCAGCGCGATTTATGCAATCATTTTGAGCCTATAATACTGCCGGATATCGCCAAAAACAGGATTCTGTAGCTAAAATAGCAGGATTCGTAGATAAAAAACAGCTGTTCGTTGAACGAATTTGGCCAAATGTCAAAAATAGTAGTACTTTTGTGCCAAGTAGTTAAATATTTGTTTTAGGCTTGTTTATTTTTTAAGATTTGATTTTAGATCTATTAGCCTTTAATTCATGACAAAACATATTTTTTGGGTTTAGTAATATTAATGCTTTACTAGAGCGGGACTGAGGGTTGGACAACCATCTACCCCGCTCTTCCCTTTTTTTATACCCCCCCCACGACCACTGTCCCGGCGAGCAAAAACGAATACGCCAGAACCGTCCCCACGTATTCGTTTTT
>JBGUHM010000103.1:0-13435 GCA_045112115.1 Sodaliphilus sp.
CATTTCGCTGTCCGCTGGCCTTGAGGTCGAGGCGCTGCGTGGTGAACGGGATGTGGCTGTACTTGGTGATGTACTCCGGGTCGATGATGATACCGTTGTCGGCCATCTCGCACTCGTCGAACACTTCGCTGAGCATCACCAGCAGCGTGCCGAATTTGCTGTGCAGTTCGGTGAAGTCGATGCCCCACTTGGTCACGCTCTGGCTCGAGTTTACCACGCGGGTGTAGTCGAGTTTGTTGAACGTGGAGATGAGCCCTGAGCCGCCGATGAGAATCTTGCGCTTGCTTCCGGCGTTACCGGTGAAAGCCTCTCGCATGATGTCGACGAGTTTTGCGCTGTCGATGTTGTCGTCGTAGGTGGTCTGCTTGCCGGCCTGGTTCCAAATGCCGCCGGTGGTCATGATGTACTCTTTCTTCGTGATGTCCCAGATGCGGCTCTTCACCCCGAAGAGGAACGACTTCTCCATACCGAGTCGCATGTCGTAGATGGCGGCTTCCTCCTGGTCGCTGAGGTTCCACTCGGTTTCCTTGTTGGATAGTTTCTGCAGAGTGCTCTGTTCCACTTGGAGCTTAAATATCTGGCAGAAATTGGTGTTTTTCACCGGCAGCGACTCGAACAGAGGCGACATCACGTCGAGTTCGCTTGCGGCGCGTCCCATCCTTACGAGCACCGTGTCCTCGGTGATCGACGGCACGCAGTTGTTGGCCTGGCCAATTTTCTTTCCGTTGACAGCCATCACCTGCAGACCCTGCTGGTCGTCGCGTCCGGTGACGTATAGCACGAGTTCGTCGTCGCTGGGGTTGACGCCGTCGGGCTGGTATCCGTACACGCCTTTGACGAGGATGGTGTCGCTCACGTCGAAAATCAGGTCGTTGTCGGAGTGGATGTACACTCTCGGCGAGTCGCCTTGGGCCGTCGAGGGCTCGTCGTAGTCGGCAATCATGTTTGCCGTGGTGGGCTTGGTGTCGACCATGTAATAGTCGACGGTCATGCTTCCGGCGTGCTTTGCCGCGGCGTGTCGCGAAATCTGGTCGATGGGAGTGGCCATAGGCCGTATTTTCGCGATTTCACGGTCAATCTCGTTGAGCAGCAGCGATGGCGAGCCTTCGCGGGTGACATCGGTGGTGAGCGGTCCGTCCACCACATGTTTGCCACCGGCGGTGCCGGTTACCAGGGCGAAAGCCAGTGAGAGGCCGTTGTCGTCGCCCATACATCCGCCGAGGATGAGCATCACCAGCAGGATGACGAGCAGCAGAAGCAGTTTTCGATGTTGGCGAATCCATTTCGCCGTGCGCTTGATGCGCTGAAAGGTTGATTTGAATGACATAATTTTTTAAGAGTTAAGATTAAGTGAATTAATCAGTCGGAGGTCCAGATGCTGCGACGCGTAAGGCGCGGCAGTGGGGAAGAGTCCTCGCGGGCGTCGGCGGTGGTGCCGTCGTCGTTGAGTGCGGGCAGGTCGTGCAGCAGGGCGTCGATGCGTTCGTTCAGCCCCTGGCGGTAAGCTTCGATGCGAGAGTCGGCAAGTTGTTCTTCGAGCAGGTCTTTCACCAGTTGCTTCACGTTCTCGGCCATTTCGGGCGAGAGTGCGGGTTGTTCGCGAGCCTCGGCGTCGGGCTGCGGGGTTTTGTCTTGGTTTTCGTTTTCCATGATGAAATAGATTTTGATGATTGAAAAATTGGCGCTTATTTCGCCGTTCACGTTGCAAAAGTACCGCTGACGCACAGGCCCGTCCTATATCAATTCCGATGCATCGCCGAGCGCCATGTCGATAAAAACTGGGTGTTTTTCTATATCTTTGATATTATGGTCGAAATGATTTTGGCGGTTTCGTGGTTTTTAGTACTTTTGCAAGCGTAAAACTCTATATCGTTATTGATAATGAAATTGAATCGAAACGTCATCATCCATGTACTCTGCTGGGGGCTTATAATCCTGTTCCCGATGCTGTTCAGCTCGCCCGGCGACTCGTCGTGGAGCTGGAGCATGGCCGGCAACCGCTTCATGCGCACGCTGGGCAACCCGCTGATGTATATGCTCATCTTCTATCTCAATTATGTGGTGCTGGTACCGCGGCTGCTGTTCCGCCGCCGCACCGCCGCTTTTTTCATCGCCAATGTGGCACTGGTGGCCATTGGATTTCTCCTGGTGTTTTTGTGGTGGAGATATGTGGCGGTTCATTTCCCGTTCCCGGGAACGAAGGCGCCTATGCCGCCTCGCGGCCGCCCGTCGTTTGTCTATTTCAATACCACGCTGATTATGGTGCTGGTTGTGGGACTTAGTGTGGCAATCAGCATGGTGTCGCGCTGGCAGCAGCTTGAGGCGGCCAAGAAAGACGCCGAGCGCGAGCGAACGCAGGCCGAACTGTCGAACCTTCGCAACCAACTCAATCCGCATTTCCTGCTCAACACCTTGAACAACATTTACGCCCTCACGGCGTTCGACCCGCCGAAGGCGCAGGCCGCCGTGGGCGAGCTGAGCAAACTGCTACGCCACATGCTCTACGACACCCGCCAGGACTTCGTGCCGCTGTGCAAGGAGGTCGCGTTTGTGAAAAACTACATCGAATTGATGAAAATCCGTCTCACCGACAAGGTGAAGGTGACCACCGATATCGATGTGCACCCCGACGACAACACCCCCATCGCGCCGCTGATTTTCATCTCGATAATCGAGAACGCTTTCAAGCACGGCATCTCGCAGAGCGGCGAGGGCCATATCGACATCAGCATCACCCGCAACGGCGACAACGAGGTGGTGTGCCGCACCCTCAACAGCAACCATCCCAAGCAGGCCAACGACAAGAGCGGCAGCGGCATTGGCCTCGAGCAGGTGTCGCGTCGCCTGGAGCTGATGTATCCTGGACACTACCGCTGGGAACGCGGCATCAACGAAGAAACCAACGAATACTATTCAATCATCACACTAAACACTTGACACACGCCGCGCCCAACCCGGGGCGGCCAAATAATAATAAATTATGGTACTTAAATGCGCGATAATCGACGACGAGCCGCTGGCAGTGGAGCTGCTGGCCTCTTACGTGGCTAAAATACCCTTTATGGAGCTGAAGGGAAAGTACAACAACGCCGTGGAGGCAATGAACGGCTTGAACGAGAACGCCGTCGACGTGGCGTTTCTCGACATTCAGATGCCGGAACTCAACGGACTCGAACTCTCGCGAATGCTGCCCGAAACCACACGAATCATCTTCACCACGGCCTTCGAGCAGTATGCACTCGAGGGTTTCCGCATCAACGCCCTCGACTACCTGCTCAAGCCCATCTCGTTCTCCGACTTCCTCGAGGCGTGCAACAAGGCCTTGACGTGGTTCAAGATGGCCAACGCCACCCCCTCCGAGCCCGAGCCTGAGAGTATCTTCGTCAAGAGCGAGTACAAACTGCTGCAGATTCAGCTCGACGACATCCGTTACATCGAAGGCCTCAAGGACTATGTGAAGATCTACACCGAGTCGCGTCCGCGTCCGGTGCTGTCGCTGATGAACATGAAAGCCATCGAGCAGATGCTGCCGTCGTCGCGTTTCATCCGCGTTCACCGCTCTTACATCGTGGCCAAGAACAAAATCCAGGAGATAGAGCGCAACCGAATCGTCTTCGGCCAGACCTACATCCCCGTGGGCGACAGCTACAAGCAGGCGTTCCAGGACTTCATCAACGGGAAGGGTTGAATAAGCTGTAATACCATGAAACGAGCAGCCAAATATTTACTCATTTTCCTCGTAGCGGCCCTGTCGGGTTGCGACGATGAGTTCCTGACCGAATACGACACCCGCAACGACGAGTACACAGTTTATTATTATGTCAAGTATTCGACCGTTTACAACTTCCATGACATAGCCTACGTGAGCTTCACCGAATTCTTCGACGACGATTTCAAATATACCGGCAAGCCGCGACAGGAGGTGACAAGCATTGAGGGGACTTCCGACTTTATAGAGGTGAGACGGGTGCCTAAAGGCGCGCATCTCGAGTTCTCCACTTTTGTCGATGTCGAGGAAGCACTCCCGAACACGAAAGCCGAAATCTCCATCGCTATTTCAAAAGGAAACCAGACCACTATCACTGAAGTCGCGACCGCACAGGCCGACTGCCCACTCCAGGGCAAGCCCTTGACACTGACTTACGACATCCCTGTCAAGTGACAGCGAGGTATCACCGCAATGTGCCGGCGACGGTATTTATGTTAATAAAAGTTAAAAGTTTTTTTTACAGTTTAATTTTTTCTATTTAAAATAAAAGTTATACTTTTGCTGGAGAAAAGTGATTTTTTAAAAAAATAAAGGACTAACAATAAAACGAAACACTATGAAGAAGCTAAAGATTTTCAGGATGATGGCCCTGGCGGTACTGACGATATCGGTGGCTGCTTTGGGAGCATGTAGCGACAAGGATGGTGGTCAAGTTAAGCCCCTCAACGACGAGGAAGATTGCGTACTGTATGCCGACGGCGATTACCATGAAACCGAAACGACCCTCTCAGACGAGAAAATCGACGAGATACTCAAATCGGGACGTTGGTCAATGGGCTATCCGAGCGTAACCACCTACCACGACCGTAACAATTACGTTCGCGAGCCGGTTTATGATCCCTACACCGAGGTAGGATTCAACCTCGTCACATTCTTTTTCGACAAGAAGTGGAAGAAAGAAACCGATGTGCTGGATCTTGACTTGTGCGACTATTCAGTGGGAGACGGAAAGATTATAGTGAGAAACGCCGCTGTAATAGGATTGCCGTTTCATCTCGACGAAGAGTCGGTATTCGAAGTCGTGGGATTTGACGGCAAGGTGCTCGTTCTCGACTACGACGTGAGCAAAAACACGACGGCGCCCGGCGGGCTGAAACAAAACGAGCTTCGAGTGCGCTACTCCTGGTTCTTGGCCGAATAACGGCAGATTACACAAAAGGAAATAAGCGGCGTGTCATAATTAACTTTAGGTTATTAAACACGCTTCGCGTGGAAATTTCAAGAAAATTATATCTAAAAATTTTAAGAAATAATTATTTAAAAGTCAATGATTTATTAAATTTTTAGAAATTTTAGAATCAAATTTTGATAAATTTCCACCGCGCCAGCGGTGCTATCTGTTCCCGCTTTTGAATTATGACACACCCTCTTTTTGATTATAAATGCGATATGTGTCAGGCATCATCACTCATTGTTCCTCGAACTGTCCCATGCTCGCAAAAGCGAACCTTGGATTACCAACCCCAAACGACCATAAAGACCCTTACCCAACAAAAAGCGGCTCGAAGAGCCAGCCACATTAGTAACACCATGCAAGCGACCCCGAAGGGGTGCACAGCTTGGTGACAGCAACAAAGAAAAGAAGTGCTTCGAAGATGCGCCACTCGCCCCCAACCAGTGTCCTACATTGAATACTATTCATTTTTCATTTGATACCCTTACAATGACAAATGCAAAAAGTCGAAGACTTTGCTACATCGTTAGCCCCAGATTGCAAGCGAAGCTATGCTATCTGGGGGAAAAGATGACAAAAGGAATAACGTCGAAGACGTTACATTTTATCCACGGCAACCCATTTAAATTCAACGTCTTCGACGTTGCCACCAACCGCTCTGCCTACCCCAGACAGTCTCGTTACCACTCGCCAGTCTGGGGCTAAAGAGATATCATCGTCTTCGACGATTCTGGTCGCCCACTGTCCCATGTATTACATCCTCCATCTTCCATGTTACATTTTCCATGCGTGCAGCGCTTACGCATCTTCCATCTTCCATGCGCTCAGCGCGAGCGATTCCCCAGCGAATACGCTCGCTTCTCCCCTCTCTTCCCGCATTTTTTGTGCAAACGATTGTTTTTTTCGGTCTATTGTTTTGTCGGTTCAGGAATTGTTGCTAAATTTGCGGGCGAATTAACCAACATTTTCATCTTATGGCAAAATTTCAAGGAGCTTTAGTAATTAACACAGAGCGCTGCAAGGGCTGCAAACTATGCGTTGTGGCCTGTCCGTGCAATGTGCTCGACCTTCACCAGAAAGAGGTGAACAACCGCGGCTATCATTACGCGGTAGTGACTAATGAGGATGCCTGCATAGGCTGCCAGAGCTGCGCTCTGGTATGTCCTGACGCTTGCATCGAAGTGTATCGTGCAAAGGTAGGATAGGCCTCACGGAGCCTTCTTACCGTAACTCTACCAAGTGAACAAAACAAAAAAACTAAAAATCATGAACGATAAAGTAACATTAATGAAGGGTAATGAGGCCCTCGCCATCGCTGCCATACGCTACGGCGCCGACGGCTATTTCGGCTACCCCATTACCCCGCAAAGTGAAGTATTGGAAACGCTTGAGGCCGAGATGCCCTGGGAAACGACCGGAATGGTGGTGCTTCAGGCCGAGAGCGAAGTGGCGTCGATCAACATGGTCTACGCCGGTGCATCCTGTGGTAAAACCGTGTTTACCTCCACCTCCAGCCCGGGCTTCAGCCTGATGCAGGAAGGCATGAGCTACATGGCAGCCAGCGAGGTGCCCGCACTGGTAATCAACGTGATGCGCGGCGGCCCGGGCTTGGGTACCATCCACCCGTCGCAGGCCGACTATTTCCAGGCCACCAAGGGCGGCGGCCATGGTGACTACCATGTGATTGCCCTGGCTCCCGCAAGCGTGCAGGAGATGGTCGATTTCGTGGCACTGGGCTGGGACCTGGCGTTCAAGTATCGCTGCGTGTCGATGATTCTGGCCGACGGTCTGATTGGTCAGATGATGGAGAAAGTGGTGTTGCCCGACCAGCGTCCGCGCCGCACCGAGGAAGAAATCCGCAAACTCTGTCCGTGGGCAGTGAACGGCCGTAAGGGCATGCGTCCCAAGAACATCGTCACCTCGCTCGAGCTCGACGACGACATCATGGAGCAGAACAACCTCCGCTTCCAGGCCACCTACCGCGAGATTGAGAAGAACGAGACCCGTTGCGAACTGGTCGACACCGAAGACTGCGATTACCTGATCGTGGCGTTCGGCTCGATGGCCCGCATCAGCATGAAGGCCATGGAGCTCGCGCGCGAGAAAGGCATCAAGGTGGGTCTGGCCCGTCCTATCACGCTGTGGCCGTTCCCCGAGAAGCAGATTCGCGAGGCCGCCAAGGGCGTTAAGGGTATTCTCTCGGCCGAGCTCGCCGTTGGTCAGCTCGTCGAGGATGTGAAGCTCGCTGTGGAGTGCAAGGTGCCTGTAGAGTTGTTCTACCGTCTGGGCGGCAATGTGCCCGCTCCCGACGAGGTGCTCAACGCTCTGATTGAGAAATTCAACATCAAGTGACCCTGCGTTCAGCAGTTTAACCACAATTCACCATTATAATAAAACCAATAACCATTTGATTATGGAAATCATAAAACCCGAAAATCTGGTTTACAAAAAACCGACGCTCCTCAACGACGCTCACATGCACTACTGCCCGGGCTGTAGTCATGGCGTGGTGCACAAGATTGTGGCACAGGTGATTGAGGAAATTAAGATGGAAGAGGTGGCAATAGGTGTATCGCCCGTGGGCTGCGCCGTGTTTGCCTACAACTATATCGACATCGACTGGCTCGAGGCCGCTCACGGCCGCGCTCCGGCAATGGCTACCGCAGTGAAGCGCCTGATGCCCGACAAACTGGTGTTCACCTATCAGGGCGACGGCGACCTTTCGGCTATCGGTACCGCCGAGACCATTCACGCCTGCAACCGTGGCGAGAACATCACCATCATCTTCATCAACAATGCCATCTACGGCATGACCGGTGGACAGATGGCTCCGACCACGCTGCTGGGTCAGAAAACAGCGACCTGCCCCTACGGCCGTCGCGCCGACCTCAACGGTTATCCCCTGGCCATCACCCCGCTGCTGGCTCAACTCGACGGCACACGCTATGTGACACGCCAGAGCGTACACACTCCCGCCGCCGTGCGCAAGACCATGGCCGCCATCAAGAAGGCGTTCCTCAACAGCATGGAAGGCAAGGGTACCAGCGTGGTTGAGGTGGTGAGCACCTGCAACAGCGGCTGGAAGATGAGCCCGGTCGACGCCAACAAGTGGATGGTCGACAACATGTTCGAGAAATATCCCATCGGCGACCTCAAGGATCAGTAATTGCCGGATATTGTTCAATTTTTTAAAAATCGTTTTTAGAAATGAAAGAAGAAATTATCATAGCAGGATTCGGAGGGCAAGGTGTGCTCTCGATGGGCAAAATTTTGGCATATTCCGGACTGATGGAGGACAAGGAAGTGACCTGGCTGCCGAGTTATGGTCCGGAGCAGCGCGGTGGTACCGCCAACGTCACCGTGATTTTGAGCGACGACCGCATCAGCTCGCCTACGGTGAGCACCTACGACATCGCAGTAGTGCTCAACCAGCAGAGCCTCGACAAGTTTGAGGGCATGGTCAAGCCTGGCGGCGTACTCATCTACGACACCTACGGCATCCACACCCCTCCCACGCGCAAGGACATCAACGTCTACCGCATCGACGCCATGGAGGCCACTACCGAGCTGAAGAACAGCAAGTCGTACAACATGGTGGTCCTGGGCGCATTGCTCAAGGTCAAACCCATGGTGACTCTGGAGAACGTGCTCAAGGGTCTGAAGAAGACTCTGCCCGAGCGTCACTGGCATCTGCTCCCGATGAACGAGCAGGCTTTGCGCCGCGGCATGGAACTGATCAAGGACTGATTCCTGATTTAGTATAAATGATTAACGATTAAAGACAGTTGCTGCCTTTAATCGTTAATCGTCTAAAAAAACATCGGATTATGAGTGACAACAACGGAAATTCGCGGCGCGACTTCCTCAGGCGGCTTTTGAGCGCATCGGCGCTGGTGGCGGGAGGCTTGTTCTTCGGCTCGAAAGAGTCGCTGGCCCATGCCGAAGCCGTGGCCTCGGGGAAATGCAGCTCCAGCTACAGTTGCTCTGGCGGCAGCGGCAGTTGCGGCTCGAGCTACAGCTGCTCGGGCCGTGGGCAGGACAGCCGCGGCAACGGCAAGTGCGGCTCGAGTTTCGACTGCTCGGGTGGCGGCGGCAAGTGCGGTTCGAGCTACAGCTGCTCGGGCCGCGGCCAGGACAGCCACGGTAATGGCAAGTGCGGTTCGAGTTTCGACTGCTCGGGCGGCGGTGGCAAGTGCGGCTCGAGTTACAGCTGTTCCGGCGGCGGTAGCGACAGCCGCGGCAACGGCAAGTGCGGCTCCAGCTTCGACTGCTCGGGTGGCGGCGGCAAGTGCGGCTCCAGCTACAGCTGCGCCGGCCGTGGCCAGGACAGCCACGGTAACGGCAAGTGCGGCTCCAGCTTCGACTGCTCGGGCGGTGGCGGCAAGTGCGGTTCGAGTTACAGCTGCGCCGGCAGCGGCGGCAAGTGCGGTTCGAGTTTCGACTGCTCGGGTGGCGGTGGCAAGTGCGGTTCCAGCTATTCCTGCTCCGGTGCGTGATGAACGACGACGCTGTCCGCTTGTGTCTGCCCGATTGCGTGGAACGCATCGAGCGTGACGGAAAAATATTGATGTTCAACGCCCTTATGCCTGCGTGGGTTGTCACCAACCAGGCCGGGGCGTTGCTTTTATCGCTCTGCGACGGCGAGAACACGGTCGACGACATTATCGGCGCGTACCGCGACGCCGGCGGCGCGGAAAGCGATGACCAACTGCGACGATTCTTCGGCATGGCCCGTGAGAGCGGCCTCTTCGACCTGCCGCCGGTGGAGGACCGCAAAATCACCGAGTCGCGTCAGCGGTTGAACCAGGTGCAGCTGTCTATCTCGGCTGGATGCAATCTGCATTGCCGTTACTGCTATGCCACCGACCGCCGCGAGAGCCGTCACCCGCGACTCACCCTCGACGACTATCGTCGGCTCATCGACGACGTGCTGGCGTTGTCGCCCGACGCCTCGTTCACCCTTACCGGCGGTGAGCCGCTGCTCAACCCCGACTGCCTCGACATCGCGCGGCATATCGTGGGCCGTGACTGCGGCGGAGTGGACCTGCTCACTAACGGCACGCTCATCACCGAGCAGAACATCGACGAAATAGCGAGGCTGTTCTATCGCGTGACCATCAGCCTCGACGGCAGCACGCCAGAGCGCCATGAGTTCTTCCGCGGCAAAGGTTCCTACGCGCGCGCCGAGCGGGCCATCGCGCTGCTGGCATCGCGCGGTGTGAACTACACCCTGTCGATGACCGTCAACCGCCGCAATATCGACGACGTGGAGCCGATGGCGGCCAAATACGGGTCGCTGCTCAATTTCGCACCGCTCTTTCCCGCCGGCAGCGCCAACGAAGGCGAGGACATCTCCATCACCGGAAAAGAGTACTACGAGGCGCTGCGCGAGGCCCACGGCGTAAACCCGCTCAGCTACTGCGAGAGTTTGCTCGACGAGTCGCTGCACTGCCGGCGGTGCAAATGCGCCATAGGCGGCGCCGAGGTGAGCGTGAGCCCCACCGGCGACGTCTATCCCTGCCAACTGCTGCATTATCCCGAGTTCCTCATCGGGAATGTGCATGACCGGCCTATCTCAGAACTTCTCGGCGACTCGCCCGTAATCGAGCGTTGCGCGCGGCTCACCGTCGACAACATCGAGGGCTGCCGCGACTGTTTCCTGCGGTATGTGTGCGGCGGAGCGTGTCGTGCCCGCGCCTGGCACGAGTGCCGCGACATCGCCGTCAACGGCTCGTTCTGCGAGTACGAGCGCGAAGCCTTCATCGACGGCATCCTCTCGATCTACTCTTACAACTTGATGTAAGATGTAATTGATACGACAGTCTCTGAGTTGAAAAAAACACACCCGCGGAGCCGTTGCGCCGCGGGTGCTTCTTGTGGTTCCGGTTAAGGAACCGGAGTTTTTTTGGGTTTATTTGAATAGTTTCGTTGTCTGGCGGCTGCCGTCTTCGAAGGTGATCACCACGATGTTGAGGCCGTCGAAGGGCTTGTCGCTCGTCATACCCGAAGCGTTGACGTATTTCACAGCCGCAACATTCTTGTTGGCGGTAAGAACGTCGATGCCGGTGGCGGGATTGTAGGCGAGTATGATAACTTCACCTAATTCGTCTTCGTCGAGCGTGAGGTCCATATAACCGTACTTGCTGAAGCTTACGTTGTAGTCGGCTTCGTAGGGCACCTCCAGAGAGAAAGTGCCGTCGGTGTCGGTAGTGGTAGTGTATTCATCGTCGTCGAGCAGGCGGATGCCGCTGGCGTTGGGA
The DNA here is from genome assembly GCA_045112115.1 of Sodaliphilus sp. GTDB lineage: Bacteria > Bacteroidota > Bacteroidia > Bacteroidales > Muribaculaceae > Sodaliphilus. The sequence goes on from JBGUHM010000103.1 coordinate 11,204, forward strand.
ACGGGAGCGGGAACAGCGGTGACGGTGACACCTTCCAACGGCAAGTTGTCGGCGTTCTTCACCACTCCGGCGAATGTTTTGAAGTCGGGGTTGAGAGCGCCGCTGATGGTGAGTGTGGGTGCTGAACCCATGACGAATGTGAATGTGAATGTGCCTCCCTTTTCGAAGTAAAGGTCTTTGAAGCTATCGCTGTCGCCCATGGTTATGGCGTTGCCAAGGATGTCGGCGTTCACTAAGAAGTCTCCGTTGGATTGAGCGCCGTACCACACGTCGTAGCCTAAGTTGTAGCTGGCTACAATCTTGAATTTAAATCCACTCTTAACCTTCTTGTCGGCAAGCACATAAGCGTCGTTGACGAGGGTGAGTTCGCCTTGGTCGGTCCATGCGTCGGCGCCTACGGCACCTATTAGATGCACACCGGTGAGCGAGGGATAGGTGACGCCGTTGAGCACATAGACGTTGTTGCCGAGATACTTGAGGATGTCGCCGTCGGCAACAGAGATGTTGGCTGTCTGTCCTTGGCTGTCGTTGAAGATCAGTTTCGGTTCGTTGGCGTTCTCATGGGTGTATTCCACCACGTAGTAAGTGCCTGCCGCATTCTCCCCGAGGTTGCTGATTGCAGTTCCGGGCCAGGAACCATAGTCGCTCGTGCTGTCCCAGAAATAGACGTTGCCCGGTGCCGACTGCTTGTCGATGTAAATCGTGGCGTACGGCTCGGCGGGCGGTGTCACGCTCGGGAAGCCGGTGACGGTGAGCGTGCCGTTTTCGATGGTTAGTGTGTACTCGCTTTCGGTTTCGAGTGTCATGTTGCCTCCAGCGTCTCCTGTTACATCGATTGTGTTATCTTCGGCTGTGAGAATTTTGCTGCCTCCGAGCCAACTGCCGTTCTCGTCAACAATCTTGAATTGGCCGTTGAATGTCTGGACGATTTGGAACACGCCGTCGCTTACCTCGGTAAAGGGGTGAGACGATGTGCTCCAACTGTTGAATCCGCCCACCAGGTAGTAAGCCTTGTCGGGGACAACCACTTGGGTAGCAGAGATGTTGAGTGTGCACGACGACTCTGTGACGTTGCTGATGGTGAGCGTCACATCACCGCTGATGGGGAAGTTCATGTTGCCTGTGTTGCCTGTCGACAATGCGTTGTCTCCGATGGTGAGACCACTATTATGATAGCAACCGCTGTTGAATACGTCCCAAGAACTAGCGAAATCATCGTTAATGGAGATGCCCGAGAGTTTGAACTGGCCGGCGGTGGCGCCTTCGTACACAAGGGTATAAGTGCCGTCGCCGTTGTTGGTGAACGTTTGTGCGGCCGTGGGCGGCATGCTCCAACCGCCGAAAGCGGCACCGGTAACGGCAAACTTGCGCTGCGTGGCATCGAACGGCTGTTGCTGCACGATGGCAATTCTTGCCTCGTCGGTAGAATAGTTGTACTCAAGCAGGTACTCGCCGGTAGCGGCAACTTTCCAAGCGCCACCGCTCTTGGTGCTCTCCCAGTTGCCTGTGGGTGCGGCATTGCCGGTCTCTGGCCCGCGCTGGCTACTCCATGATTGGGAGTCTTTAAAGAAAGCGAAATACTTTCCTACCGTAAGGGTAGCGGTGTAAGAGTAGATGTCGCCGTTTTGGGTCATCTGAACATTGCCGCTTTCGTTCCATCCGTTGAATGCGTCGCCCACCAGCCACATGGCGGCATTAGCATTCAACCCGAACATTGCAAACAATGCCACAATAATTAAAGTGTAATGCTTTTTCATAATATAAATGCTTGAAAATGAAGTGAATATAAATGTTGGAGATTTTCTCTTTGCAAAGGTAGACATTAAACTGATAAATGTGGAGAAAAAAATCTTAAAAAAGCATAAATATGACATAAAATTTCATAATCTATAAAAATCGCAACATGGATAATGAAAGATTTATACTGTGTTTTTCCTATTAATTTTATTATAGCTATTGGTTATCAATTATATAGATGTTTTGTGTGTGCCGCCTATGGTATTTTGTACAATGTTGTCTACTATTTATAATAATACATTTTTCTAATCAAGCTAGGCTGTTGTCTGAAATGCTATAGGTGAGAGGGTGGGGAAAGCGGTATTTTTGTCGCTGTGATTGTTAACCTTATTATCAACCAAAAACATTTCAATTATGGCATCAGTAAAAGAATTCGCTCCATTTGTATTGGTTATGGAGGCAGGCGTGTCGGCAGCGTTGGCACGTCGGCTTTCC
>JBGUHM010000104.1:0-39810 GCA_045112115.1 Sodaliphilus sp.
GGACATATAGCCGAACATATAAATAATATGTGTATTAAAGCCATTTTCAACCCCTATTATTTCGCTAATTGCTGAAAGATTTGACGAAAAAAACACTTTTTTCGTGGTTTTGCTGAAAATCTCCGATTTTTTATTTAACTTTGCAGGTGGTTTAGTGTCTAAACTGGTAACTATGAAACGTGCTGCTTACATATTGGTCGTACTGGCAATGCTGTCGCAAGCTGCGGCGGCAAGTGCGCCCGCCCGTATGCCCAGACGCGAACAGGCTCAGGAGCAAACAGTAGGCAACGCCGATGGAATCGAAATCTACGGCAGCAATGGGGTCATCACCATCAAGTCCAACCACAAGGCTACCGTCAGGGTCTTCACCATTCTCGGACAGCTCGTGTCGACCACAGTTATTCAGCCTGGCACTACACGCATCAAAGTTGCCGCTCGCGGCATCTACATGGTCAAAGTCGGTAACGTAACACAAAAAATTGCATTATAACAACCTTCATAACAAATACACAATAACAAACTAAATTACTATGAGTGAAATTAAAGACATTAACTGGTCGAGCCTACCCTTCGGGTACATGAAAACTGATTACAACGTGCGCTGCACTTTCAAAGATGGAAAATGGGGTGAGATTGAGGTCCATCAGGACGAGTATATCAACATCCACATGGCCGCAACTTGTCTGCACTACGGACAGGAAGCATTTGAAGGTCAGAAGGCGTTCCTCGGAAAAGACGGTAAAATTCGTATCTTCCGAATCGATGACAACTGGAAACGCATCAGCGACAGCGCTAAGGGTATTCTTATGGAACCCATACCCCACGACATCTTTGTGGAGATGGTCAAGAAGGTCGTAAAACTGAATGAACGTTTCATCCCGCCATACGGCAGCGGTAGCTCGCTCTACATCCGTCCCCTTGAAATCGGTATGTCGCCACTGGTAGGTGTACGACCCTCAACCGAATATATGTTCGCTATATTCGTAACGCCAGTAGGACCGTACTTCCCCGAAGGTTTCAAGCCCACTAAGGTCGCTGTCTACCGTGAGTATGACCGCGCTGCTCCTTGTGGTACAGGTATATGGAAAGTCGGCGGTAACTACGCTGCAGGATTGCGCGCAACTGCTCGCGCAAAGAAGGAAGGCTTCTCGGCTGTTCTATTCCTCGACCCCAAAGAGAAGAAATATCTCGACGAGTGTGGACCAGCTAACTTCTTCTGCATCAAGGACAACACCTATATCACTCCTAAGTCCAACAGCATTCTGCCATCAATCACCAACCGCACTCTGCAGCAGCTGGCAAAGGATATGGGACTGAAGGTCGAATGCCGCCCCATTCCTCTAGAGGAACTTGAAACTGTAGAAGAAGCAGCTGAATGCGGTACTGCTGCTGTGGCTACGCCGCTGAGCGAGATTGTTGACGTTGACAACAACCACACTTACCACATCGCTAAAGACGGCAAACCGGGCCCCATCACAACAAAGCTCTACAACCAGCTTCGTGCCATCCAGAACGGCGAAACGCCCGACATCCACGACTGGTGTACAGTTCTCGACTGAGATGGAACTAAATCCGATTGACATCATCAAACGTTTTTATACCGAAGGCAGTGAGCTTTACTCACTGCTTTTGGTTCATAGTAGCCGGGTGACTGAACTCGCCCTCTCCATCGGGCAGAGATTGCCTGAAGGAATGGTCTATCTGGAGTTCGTCAGGCAGGCTGCAATGCTACACGACATCGGTGTGTTTCTCACCGATGCTCCTGGCATTCACTGCCACGGCACCGAGCCGTACATATGCCACGGGGTGCTTGGACGTAAAATTCTCGACTCTCTGGGACTGCACAGACATGCTTTGGTGTGCGAACGGCATACCGGGGCCGGAATCACAGTCAACGACATAAAACGGCAGAATCTGCCCCTGCCGCTACGTGACATGCTTCCCATTACCAACGAGGAAAAACTCATATGCTTCGCCGACAAGTTCTTCTCTAAAACACGGCCCGAACAAATGAAAACGCTTGATGGTGCCAGAAGGTCGCTGCAGAAGTTTGGCGAAGAGACTCTCGAACGGTTCGAGGCGCTGAACAATATGTTCAATAACGACCGTTTCATCATATGAACAAATTAATACAGGCCGAACACAAAACGTGAACGGCCTGTATTGTTAACTTCTTTGAACTCTTATTTCTTCTTGCCGAGGCTGTCTTTCAAGAAATCCACAGCCTTGTCAACTACGCCCTCAACCTTGTCATCATACTGGTCGGGGGTGATTTTCTTACCGATGTCGGTTGCCTGCTTCTTCAAATTGGTGGTGTCGCCGCCAAGCAAATCGCCTGCTTTATCCTTGATAAAGTCGGTGGCTTTGTTGAGCATGTCTTCTGCCATGATTGTCGTTGTTTTTAATGTGGTTATTAATATGGATTGGTTAAGGGGTAACTACGTTGACGAAAATCTTGCTGCCGTTGAGTTTATCTACATCCGACTTCGACGCTTTTCCGGTGAAGGTCACCTCTACTTTTGTTCCGGCAGCTCCCTGAACAGCATTCTGCACCGTCTTCATCGATTCTTCAGTGGCAGGCAAGTCGATGGGTATGCCAAGTTTACCCTTCTCATCTTGAGAGGTGAGCTTAAGTGTTAACGAACTCACATCCCCTTTCGGCTTCTCTGCCGTTTTGCCGGTTAAGGTTACGGTAACTTCACTTACATCGCCGGCGGTGGCGCATTTGAAATCCACTTGTTGCGCGGCGTTTACATCCCACTCTATGACTTTGGCATTCGGGCCGCCTCGGGTCACCGACGCTGTAACAAACTTTCCGCTCGACTCAACCTTGTCGGCCTCGCTGCACGAGTAGGCGGCCACTGAAAGCAGCACAATAAAAAGAATAGATAATTTCTTCATTTCTCCTTGTTTAATATTTGTATTTTGTTGGGGCAAAATTAGTGCAAACCGAGTGCAAAACATGCAAGCTCGCTTGTTTTTGCCGAGGTGCCGCCTAATTTCGCCTTTTCGGGGCAAAATTAGTGCAATTCCATGAATAGTGCAAAAAAATACCGCCACATTTTTCATGCAACGGTCTTTTTTCTTCTTAAGCGTAAGATGAAGACTGTTTATTAAGCCTCCTTCTTGATTACGCGGCGCTCTTTGATACGAGCCTTCTTGCCGGTAAGATTGCGAAGATAATAAATCTTCGAACGACGAACGCGGCCATGCTTGTTGATCACGATGGAATCAATAAACGGAGACTCGAGCGGGAATATACGCTCAACACCAATGTTGTCACTCATCTTGCGAACAGTGAAACGCTTCTTGTCGCCCTCACCGTTAATCTTGATCACTACTCCGCGATACTGCTGGATACGCTCTTTGTTACCTTCCTTAATGCGATATGCTACTGTGATTGTATCGCCCGGGAAAAACTCCTCGTGCTGCTTGCCTGTAGCAAATGCTTGTTCAGCAACTTTAATTAAATCTACGCTCATTTTAAAACTGATAATAAAAAATGATTAAATCACACTTCGCAATATTCGCAAGCCACTCTAATCTTCTTGCCAGAGATTGCGAAAAGCGCGGCAAAATTACTACATTTTATTAAACTGACAAAATTTTCAGACTTTTTTTCTAAAAAAATGCTTTTTTTTCAGAAATTCGCTGTTTTTATTTGTAAATTCCGATTTAAGGTTGTAAATTTGCAGGCTGAAAACAAGTAAATAATTTATAAAACCAAATCGATAACAACATGAAGAAGTTTTTCACTTTGATGATGGCCGTGGCTGTCGCTTTCTCGACAGTCAACATCATGGCGCAATCTAATGACCAGGATGTCAACAAGTCAGTAAGGGCTCATTATGGAGAAAATGGACCCGAAAAAAGAGGTGACAGCGAGAAAAAAGAAAACGAAAAAAAGGACAAGAAGGACAAAAAAGACAAAAAGAACAAAAAAAGGCAGAAACCTCAGGCTATGGATCCAGAACAGTATTCGGCCGAAGTAGCTGCCGAACAGGCTAGACGCGACTCTATCGAAGCTGTTCGCAAAGCCGAAATCGAGGCCCTGCTCGCTGTCGATTACGACCATGAGGTAATTCCCGAACTCATTCCCTTCGCCTGGAAGAATGACACCGTTCTCACGCCAGTCGATGAACTCGCTCCGCTATTCCGTGTCAATGAACTCGAGAACGGAGACAAACTCTATGTCTACAACGGACAGACCCTCTTCTTCAAAGAAAACGACCTGGTGCTCTATTTCAAAGTGAAGGACGGCGTTCCTGAACCCATGAGAATGAGAGTCAACTTCTACGCCGACGACCCTCTCGACTTCACTCGACTTGACTTCATGATCGATGGCTTCAGCTATTCCTACACGCCTGACAAAATCGAGAAAGGTAAGGACGGCACGAAATTCTTCTTCGAAAACTTCGACGATGAGGGCAACGACCGTAACAAGGACATCATGTATGCACTCGCACACGCTGAATACTTCTGCGACATGACCTACATCAGCAACCTCGGCGTTAACCACCGTATCAGGCTTACTCCGATTCAACTCAAGAAATACCACGAAGTGTACGAAATGTACCGCGCTCTCGGAGGCACTCTCTGATTTACGTTTACAAATTTCTCCAACAACATACTCTCATAGGCGGTGGCGTGACTCATTTAGGTCACGCCACTATAATTTTACACCTTAATAATATATACACCCCTGCCCCACCTCCCCATCTTCCATCCTCCATATCACATCCTCCATGCGCGCAGCGCCCATACCCTCTGTCCCAGCTCGCGAATGCGAGCGATTACCCATGCGGCAAAGCCGCCGATTCCCCAGCGAGCACAGCGAGCGATTCACCAGCGCGAAGCGCTATTTATCAGCGAGTACAGCGAGCGTTTATCAGCGCGAAGCGCTTTATTCCCCAGCTCGCGACAGCGAGCTATAAAAATATACACTCAATTTTTTTAGCATGTGAAAGAATTAGTGTATCTTTGCGGCGAAATAACCGGAAATGAGCAAAAACTACAAAATAATAGCGATTGTAGGCTTACTGCTGGCTGCGGCGGCCTTTGCTTGGTGGTGGTTCACCAGGCCGTCGGGCGAAGCATATTTCTTCGACACAAGACAAGTCGAGGGATATGAGGCTCTTGACACGGTTACTTCTACGTCGTGGATTATGATCGACGGGGCGACTGGAATGGTGCTGGCACAGCGAGACTGCCAGCGGCAGATGTATCCGGCGAGCATGACAAAGATGATGACATGCATCCTCGCCATAGAAAGCGGACGACTGCGCGACACCATCACCATCGCCGGCAACGAAGCCGATGTGATGAGCACACGCGTACGAGAAGGCGACAGCTACGTGATGCGAGACCTGCTCGACGAGATGATGCTCAACAGCGACAATGGCGCGGCACTCGCCATCGCGAGGTATATCGGCGAAGGCGACACACTGCGTTTCTACCGACAGATGAACGACAAAGCAGCTTTCATCGGAATGCGAAACACACATTTCGCCAATCCGCACGGCTTGCCCGACAGCCTTAACTACTCGACCGCAACCGACATGGCAATGCTCGCGCAATACTGCATGGATGACACTGTCTTCGCCAACATCGTAGCCACCATCGAGCGAGACGTGCCATTGACCGACGGACGGAAACAGGAAAGCCACAACAGCAATCTGCTGCTCGAAAGATACGAAGGCTGTCATGGAATAAAAACAGGGTTCACCAACCTGGCCGGTGGGTGTCTGGCGAGCGTGGCAACTCGCAACGGACGGACAATCTTTCTCGTCGTTATGCATTGTAGTCCAGCATGGAAACGCATCCCAAACTCGGCCGACCTTCTTGACTATGGATTCAACCTTTTGACTGCTCCTTACGTCTCTTTTCATTATGTCAGGCCAATGTGCTACTACCCCCTACCCTGGCAGCCAACGGTGTTTTTACGTTAAACGATTGCAAATGTAATTATACATCTTTCTTGCATAATGTTTTGCTCACATAAAACATTACAAGTAATTTTGCATCGTTTTAAACGACAATATAGTATTTATTTAATCATTTTTTAAACTCATTTTATTATGAACGTAGAAGCAATTGGTTTGTGGGCTGGCGCAGTTTGGACTGCTCTGAGCGAAGCTGAGGGTAACCTCGAACTGAAGGCAATCAAGAAAGCCACCAAATTGAAAGACAAGGAAGCTTACGCAGCACTCGGTTGGCTCGCTCGCGAGGGCAAAGTCAATATCGTGGCAAGCGAAGACGGCAAGACTGTAGAGGTTACTCTCCTCTAATGTTCTTTACCTTTTTCAAAGAAGAAAATATATTGAAGATATATTCTTGAAAGAGAAAAAGTTTGTATTTAGGTTTACGAGAGAGGATGGCTTTAAAGCCATCCTCTCTTGTCGTTTATACGGGGGTTATTTGTTGTTTTTCTTCAGTTTTTGAAATTCTTTTTTGGCGGCTTCAAGCGACTTCATAAACTCAGCATTGCCGTGAAGGGTTACAAACGTCGACATAGCCACCAAGCGCGAAGCCTCGACGTCGCTCTGGTAGTGATAGCCAGCAATAACTCGGCTCTCGCCAAAAGTGCATGCACGCTTGAACAAGGCGGCAGTCGCTTCCGGGTTGATTTCCGAAAGAACCAGTGCTACCATCCAGCCGCGCGAGGTGTGGCCTGAGGGATATGAGAAATCCTTCGCCTCTTCTTCCTCTTTCTCGGGTTCAAGCGAGGGCTCGTTGAACTGGACGAATGGACGTTTACGCTGATAGTAGTTCTTCGCGCGGCGGTTCACGGCATGACCGTCGCTTACGGCACGGCTCACCACATCATAGATGGCCGGCGTGCCATCCGGTGTCACCTTCATTCCGAATTCCGCCTCAAACACTTCGAAGATATTGTACCATGAACCATGTTTGGCGTCAAAATAAGCCAATTGGCCGCGATCACTGTCGCGCACACTCTTGCCCCACTGATACTGGGTCCAATCATTAAAGAATAGCGGACTGGTCACATCGGGTGGGCCAGGTAGAAACTGAACTGCATCGGGCAATTGTTCGTCGGCGAGAAACTTCTGCGGCTGAGCCACCGAAGCAAGTGTGATTGCCACAAGGGCAATAAGAAATAGAAATCTTCTTTTCATAGTCTGTATTGTTGTTTGTTAGTGATTGTTTCAGGCCACAAAGTTAATAAAGTCCTTCCGTTCACGCAAACAACAGCCAAGAAAAAACTCTTTAACCCGAATCAGTCATCAGAAATCAGTCATCAGAAATCAAGCCAAAAGAAAACTTTGCCACACTATTTTTAGGTATTGCGCATCTTTGCGATATCAAGTAATTTTACATCACAAAACAACAGAGATGCAGATACTTAAATACATATTATTTACCACATTGGCTTTTGCTGCGCAACTCGCTGACGCACAGTCCATATTAAGGGGAATTGTTCTCGATGCCGAAACCCACGAGCCGATTGTAGGCGCAACAGTCGCCGCAGCACATAATGGCAAAGTGCTTACCGTCACTCAAAACGACGGATCTTTCGCCATACCTAAAAATAATGAGGCCAGACTGAAAATATCTTCCATCGGATACAAAACTCTGGTCACCACGCCAACGGATAACGGACGTTACCTGATGCAAACCGAGGTCAGCCAACTCGGAGAAGTGGTGGTGACAGCTCAGGAAAACCATGGTCTGACCACGTCGTCAAGAATTGAGAAACACGCTATGGAGCATCTGCAGCCATCAAGTTTCTCCGATTTGCTGGAGTTGCTGCCAGGTGGACGCAGTAGCGACCCGTCGTTGAACGCACCTAACACCATACACATTCGTGAAATCTCTACCGGCAACAACAATTATTCCACATCATCGCTTGGCACAAGCTTCATCATCGACGGAGCGCCTGTATCAACCAACGGCAATATGCAATACATTGCCGGAGCTTGGGACAACATCGCCACCAAACGCGACAACACCAATGCCGGGGTCGACATGCGGACCATATCCACCGACGACATCGAGCATGTGGAAATTGTGAGAGGTATCCCATCGGTAGAATACGGTGACCTGACAAGCGGTCTTGTCAAAATTGAGCGGCGGCGCGGCGGATACTACATAAGATTCCGACTGAAAGCCGATATGGGCTCAAAACTGTTCTATGCCGCCAAGGATTTTGAATGGGGCAAACGACGTCTCACACTCAACTTAAGCGCCGATTACCTTGATGCCAAAGCCGACCCGCGAAACAGTTATGAGAACTACAAGAGGTTGAGCCTTTCGGCACGGTTGCACAAAACATGGGAACGCAATGGGTATGATATCGCACTGGCAACAAATATCGATTTCACCAAATCGCTCGACAACGATAAGGAAGATATCGACCAGACTTACAGCGCAGAAGACTCATACCGGTCGAGTTACGACCGATATGCTTTACTTTCTGCCTTGAAACTCAAAATGAAAAGGTCGTCATGGTTAAAATCAATCGATGCCTCCGTTTCCGTCTCGTTTGAAAACGACCTGATTAAACGCACGCGACTGGTCCAGTTGTCGCGGATGACTGTCGCCCCAATGTCAAAGGAAGAAGGTGAAAACGACGCTTATATCCTTCCGTTTAAATATACTGGCCACCACGAGGTGGAAGGTAAGCCACTGAACCTTTTCGCAAAACTTAATGCACGTTTTCAGATTCCGAACAACGTCGTATCCAATACTTTGCTTATTGGTGCCGATTGGAATATCGACAAGAATCTTGGACGGGGGCAAGTGTTCGACCCCACGAAACCGGTTTATACCGGGATATCGTCGCGGCAACGTTCGCTAAAGGACATCCCAGCCAACCACAGGTTTTCGGCTTTTGCCGAGGAAAATGTGAAATGGCCGTCCGTTATCGGTACGCTGGAGTTGGCGGCTGGCATTCGAGCAACCACCATGTTCAACCTCAATGACGACTACGTTATGAATGGCAAACTTTATTGGGATCCTCGTGTCAACATCGGATACTCGCTGCCTAAAATAACATTGTTCGGTAAACCGACTTTCATTCGAATAGCTGCTGGAATTGGGCAACATACCAAGATGCCCACTATGGAGCAACTATTTCCCGACAAGATGTACATCGACTTCATTCAATTGAACTACTACCACGACAATCCCGACTATCGACGCATCAACTTGATGACCTACATTGTCGACCCGCGCAACACTGCGCTAAAGCCGGCACGCAACCTCAAAAAAGAAATCACTCTCGATGTCAACATCGGCGGCAACCGTCTGGCAGTAACTGCTTTCCGCGAGAAGATGACTTCAGGTTTCCGTAGCCAATCCTATTATCGTACTTTTCAATACAAGCAGTATGACGCCAGCGCTATCAATGGCGCCGAACTAACAGCTCCGCCCGCAGTAGAGAATCTGCCTTTCACCACAGTCAACGAACTCGCTGGATACGGCAACTATACCAACGGCAGTATGACATTGAAAGAAGGTATCGAATACACCATCGAGACCATGCGTTTCCCTGTGATTTTGACTCGCCTCACCATCAATGGGGCATATTTCCGCACCACCTACAACAACTCCATTGTCGACTCCTATCGTCCGAGCCAGGTTATCGACAATAGGCAGATTCAATATGTCGGTCTGTATGCCGACGACGATGGCTCGGTGAGAGAATCGTTCAACACCAATTTCACGCTCGACACCGACATTCCGCGGCTGAAACTGGGGTTCTCTATTTCGGCGCAATGCCTGTGGTTCACTACATCACAGCGCAAGGAAGTGAACAACTATCCGGTACAGTACATCGCCCCCGACGGTTCCATACACGACTGGAGCGACAGCGATGCCAACGACATGTACCTTCGATGGCTGGTACGCGACTACTCGCCCTCGCAGTTCGAAAAAGACCGCGTGCCGTTTGCAATGAACGTTAATATGAAAGTAACAAAGAAACTCTTTGGCGACCGGTTACACATCGCCATGTTCTGCAACAAGCTGCTCGATTATACTCCCAGCTACAACAGCCGCGGAACCACCATACGCCGGCACGTCACACCATACTTCGGATTAGAATTGAACATCAAACTATGAAACAGTACTTCCTAAATATAACGCTGATTGCGCTCGCCGCTATCTTCTCGGCTTGCGCGCCTGTGTACGACGACATCTTCACCAACGCCCGTATCTCGGTCACGGCTGGTGAAAACACTACAATAACCGATGTTCAGGCGCAGGTGAAACTCACTAACTTGAACTCTCGACAAGTGACCACAGTTGCCAATTTTGAAGGCAATACCGTGACTGTTGAACTGTTGAGAGGCGCGTATCAAATCAACATTGAGGGAGTGGCGGCATGCCTCGACTCTAACGGCACTATTCGTCACCGTCAATTTCGATGCCAAAGCGACTATGCGGAGTTCGCAGCAAAGGACTCCAACGAGATATCACTAAACATCATCTTCCTCGACTGACATGAGACGTTTTTCTTCAATCATAATCACATTAATTATATTTAATGTCGCGGCAACGGCATCAAATGCCGACTCGGCTCTGGTAGAGCATACGTCTTTGCAACAAGTCTCTTCTCTCGAGGCTATGCGAAACCCGGCTCTGCACGGTTTTGGATATCGTACCGCATTCTCGCAACTCTCTCTGGGTATAGACCTCCAGCGACAATCACAAGCATTCATCCCCGAGAAAGGAACCGGTTACACTCTACCCTACCTCAAGGTAAACACCTACCACCATTTGAACGACAAGTCCACAGTGTGGGGGGAAGCATCGTATACAACCGGACGGCAGCACAACATCACATGGAACTCAACCAGCGATTATGACTTGATGCAGCCATACATCCTCGCCGACACCTTAGGCGGTGACACACGACGAGAACGGTATGCCATCTCAGGTGGATATGCTCTTATAATCAATCGATGGGCGATCGGGGCCGAAATGCTGGTTCGCGCTGAACAGGAATATCGAAACCATGACCCACGTATGCGAGGCGTAGTCACCGACCTGACCTTGCGATTCGGCACGAGTTATTCAATGGAGCGGTATCGACTTGGCGCTGCCATTGAAGGAAACATCTACAGGCAGTCCAACAGTGTGGCCTTCTACCGTGAAGAAGGCGTAATACCAGAGTATCAGATGACTGGACTGGGTTCGGTGTACAGCCGTTTCTCGGGCGACAAGCGAAGCATCTACTTCGACGGCGGTGGAGTGACGGCCTTGATACATGTATCTTCTCTCGATAGAAACGGTTTCTATGCCGACATCACTCTTGACCAGCATCGATACCATCGCAAACTTTCCGAATACAACTCCATGCCGCTGACCGACCTTTACAACGAGCAGGCAGCGGCAACTGTCGGATGGGAGCGCAACGGACAGTATCGCATAGCCGTATTCGGGCATTTCGACTACACCCGGCGAACTGGCAACGAACATGTGGGAGGAGCTTCCGATGCACGGTATTTCCCGGTGATCGCCTGCCTGACTATGTATAAAAGCAATGCAATCAACGCTCACGCAGGCTTGCTGTTTGGCTTACGGAATCTCAATGTCGTCCTCAATGCAGGATACCTCAGCCAAAGCGAAAAATACGTCTACCCTCACCGACAAATGGACCATGCGAGTGTATATGCATGTTTGAAGGGTCAATATTTCTTCCGACTATCAAAAAAGCTCCAACTTACGGTTAACGCCCAGGCAGCATATCAGGCCAACGTAAGCGACAAACTCGTAATGCCGTTTGCCAATATCGACGCAAAAACAACGCAACTTATACGCCACAAGTATGACTACGCTAAAGCCAATTATACTGACTTAAGCGCAAGAGCAAGAGCCGACTATGCCTGGAAAGCAACTCGATTCGGACTGTTCGCCGAGGTCGGTGGCGGCGTGACTTTGTGTTCGATAAGCGAACATCAAACGGCTTTTAACGCTTCAATAGGAATAACATTTTAAATTAATATAACAATCAAAAAAACTAAAAGAAAAAATGAAAAAATTATTTTTGAACAGCATCATGATGCTTGCGGCAATATTTTGCCTGACTTCTTGTAGCAACGATGAACCCACACCTGTGATCTCTGACGCAACGCTTTCGCTCGAGGTCCCTGCCAATCTCGAGAACACGGTTCTATCCAATGCGCAAGCGACTCTCACCAATGTTGAGACTCAACAAGTGACCACCATCGATGGCACCAGTTTCGTCAAGAATGGCAACAGCTACAAAATCGCTTGCCGCGACCTGAAGGCGGGAACGTATAACATCAAGGTAAAAGGACATCTCGATTTCACTCTCAAAGGTGTTGCCGGACAGAAAGATTTTGAGGTGACGACTGATAATGCCGTGATTTCACAGAATTCCCACGAACTGAAACTCGCCGTTTCAACATTTACAGCACAAGGTGGTTTCGTCATCAGCGAGATTTTCTTCACCGGCACTACAACTACTGAAGGCAAGTCCTACAGTGGTGACCAATACATCATCATCACCAACAACTCCGATGTAACGCTCTATGCCGACAGCATCGCAGTGCTCGAATCGCAATTCAAAACAACCGATAAGCAAGACTACACGCCCGATATCATGTCGACTCACTTCTCGGTAGATGCTTGTTACATGATTCCCGGCAACGGTAAAAGTGTTCCAGTTGAACCCGGAAAGAGCCTGACTCTCGCCATCAACGCAATCAATCACACCGCAGAGTATCCCAACTCTATCGACCTCAGCGGCGCCGACTTCGAATTCTACGACGAGTCCTCTATCCCCAGTTTCACCGACCCCGACGGCGCAGCGCCTAACCTCGACAAATGGTACTGCTATACCGCTACAGTCTACCAGTTCCACAGCCGTGGGTTCCAAGCTCTTGCAATAGCAAAAATGAAAACCGGCAAAGAGGACTGGCTCGCCAACTATGTCTATGATGCATCATATCTGTTTGTCTTCGGCGATTTCTCTAAAGAGATGACTATGAGCGGTATTTACAAAGTACCCAACGAGTGGATTCTCGACGGTGTGAACCTGAGCATTGAATCAATGTACGAGTGGAACGTGCTTGATGCATCAATCGATGCCGGATGGACCTACTGCGGTAAGGTGGATAAGGACGAAACTCGATTCAACAAGTCGGTCATTCGTAAGAAGGACGCCAATGGCAAGTATATCGACACCAACAACTCAACCAACGATTTCACTCCTGAGGCTAAAGCTTCTCTGCTAATCAAGTGAAAATGAAACGTCACATACTGTATTTTATAGCAATCGTGCTGCTGCCTTTATCGGCGGCTGCACAGTTGCCACAGGACCCCGATGTACGGAAAGGCACTCTCAAGAACGGCATGACATACTACATTCGGCACAACGCAAAAGAAGCTGGTCTTGCCGATTTCTACATCGCCCAGCGTGTGGGATCGATTCTTGAGGAGCCCCGGCAGCGAGGGTTGGCTCACTTTCTTGAACATATGGCGTTCAACGGTACCAAGAACTTTCCGGGGAAAAACGGAAAACCGGGTATCGTGCCGTGGTGTGAAAGTATTGGGGTGAAATTCGGCGCCAATCTTAATGCCTACACCTCTATCGACCAAACCGTATATCATATCGGTTCAGCGCCCATATCGCGTGATGGTATCATCGATTCTTGTTTGCTCGTTCTTCACGACTGGAGTCACTATCTGCTTCTTGAGGATGAGGAAATCGACAAAGAGCGCGGTGTCATTCATGAGGAATGGCGCACGCGACGCGCCGGCATGGCTGTACAGCGGATGCAGGAACAAGTGATGCCTAAAATCTATCAAGGCACTAAATATGAGGACTGCATGCCAATAGGGTCGATGGATATCGTCGACAACTTTCCGTACAACGATCTTCGGGACTACTATCAAAAATGGTATCGTCCTGATTTGCAGGCTATTGTTGTTGTAGGAGACATCGATGTGGACAAAACAGAAATGAAAATCAAGAAAATGTTTTCGTCCATTCCTTTGCCAAAGAATCCCGCGGAAAGAATTTACTATCCAGTGAGCGACAACGACAAGATGATTGTTGCCATCGAGAAGGACGCCGAGCAACCTATCGCTCTGTGTCACATTTATCAGAAACGGGATGCCACACCCGATAACGAGAAAAACAACGAGGCTTATCTGCGAAGCGATTATATCGATAATCTCATCAGCGCAATGCTCAACGACCGGTATGCAGAACTACGACAGCAGCAAGGTTCGCCGCTGCAAAGCGCTACTGGGCGGGCTTCTACTTTCTTCGTCAGCCGCACCAAAGAGGCGTTTTCAATAAGTGTCAGCTGCAAGGAAGACAATATTCTGGGTGGTATTATCGCGGCTGTGGGTGTTGCAGAACAGGCTCGACAACACGGTTTCACCCAATCCGAACTCGATAGGGCGAAAAAAATCTTCCTCAATGCCGCCGAACGGCGCTACAAGATGCGCAACGATTACCGGAATTCTCATTATGTAAACGAGTGTGTCAGCAATTTCTTGACGGGCGAACCGCTGGTATCGCTGGAATACTCACTCGAAAACACGCGCAAACTCGACAGCGAGGTTACAATCGAAGAGGTGAACAATGCCACGCGGCAACTTATCACCGACCAAAATCAGGTCGTAGTGCTATATGCTCCCGATAAAGAGAGTATTGTGCTGCCCAACGAACGCCAAATCGAGCAGGTCATCAACGCAACTCAACGCCTGGCATATGAGCCTTACACCGAGGCCCGACTGGCCGACAATCTGATTAGCGATTTGCCTCAACCAGGCTCTATCGTCAACGAAACTCCTTTTCGACATGGTTTCACTGAATACACTCTATCTAACGGTATGAAGGTGTATGCACGAAAGACCGATTTCAATGCCGATGTCGTGTCGCTTGAAATGAAGGGCGAAGGTGGCACTTCTCTTTTCGGCGACGAGGATATTCCGAATTTCAGCATCGTCTCAAGCAGCGTAACCGAGGCCGGTGTGGGTGATTTCGACATCATTTCATTAAAGAAGATGCTAACTGGAAAGTCGGTGAAAGTTAGTCCGACGGTTGGTTCTAAAGGACAAAGCATCAGCGGCTCTTCGTCGGTTAAGGATATGAAGACAATGTTTGAGCTCACTTATCTCTACTTCACCGCACCGCGACGCGACACAACAGCTTTCAACGAGTTCATAAGCCGGAACCGGGCGTTCCTCGCCAACAGAAACGCATCGCCGAAAGTCGACTACAACGACTCCATTAGAGCCATTCTTTATAACCATCATCCGCGCTTGGAGCCTGTGGTTCAGTCTACTCTCGACCATGTAAGTTATGAACGCATTATGAAAATTTACCGCGAGAGTTTCAGCGACGCGGCCAATTTCAAGACGGTGATAATTGGCAACTACGACGAAAACGAACTTCGTCAAATGATGTGCCAATACCTCGCCTCTCTACCGGCTACCGGCAAACACGCGGAAACCAATTTCGACAATATCCCACAGATTGTGGATGGACAAGCGGTTCATAAGTTCACTAAGAAAATGGCGACACCGCTGGCTAACGTAAGCATATTCTATACTGCCGACGTTCCTTTTACAGCTCAAAGCGATCTTGAACTCGACTTCCTCAAGCGATGCCTCTCAATAGCTTACACCGATTCGGTTCGGGAAGAGAAAGGCGGAACTTACGGCGTGAGCGTCGATTTTGACCTTGACAAGGACGACAAACCAAATGCCACCTTCAAAATTGCGTACAATGCCGATCCTAATCGCTACGACGAACTCAACCCGATTATTTACCAGCAGTTACAGTACATTGCCGACAACGGGCCTTCGGCTTCAAGCATGAACAAGGTCAAGCAATACCTTGTCAAGCAGTATGCTCAGATGGCAATCACCAACGACTATTGGAGTTACATTATCTGGCATGAGTTGGACGACGATGTCGACTTCGACCGAGACTACTGCAAAATGGTGCAAAACATGACAGCCTATGATGTGCAACGAATGGCCAAACGATTGGTCGATTCAAAACGGCACATCGAAGTTACAATGCTTTCTGAGTAGGCAAACTATTTCCCAAACAACATCCTCAAACAGTGAACAACTCACTTTTGGGGATTTTTTCATTGATAAATACCTAAAATATAGGATTGCCCGAAATGGGGGGTATATGTAATTTTGCAGTGAAAAAATTCCATGGTTACGAGATGAAGAGTCAGAAAATATATGAGGCCGACGACAAGATGATTTCTCTCATCAGCGACAACTATAACCTGCTTCAGGCTCTGGGTAGTTTTGGAATCTCTCTGGGTTTTGGTGACAAAACGGTCAGAGAGACTTGCGAAAGCAACGGTGTGGACACCTACACTTTCCTCTCGGTTGTCAACTATGCAATCAACGGACTTCTGGTCAACGAGAACGATGAAAAAATCTCCGTTTCCACCCTACTCCATTATCTTGACGCAAGTCATGCCTATTTCATCGATTTCCAGTTACCTTATATTAGGCGCGAGTTGGAAGAGTCTCTCAACGAGGGCAATTCTCTAGCGCAACTCATCATGAAACTCTACGATGAGTATGCCAGTGAAATTCGGCGGCACATGAACTACGAACAGAAGACTCTTTTCCCGTATGTGGAAAAACTACTGAACGGAGAACCGGCAAGCGATTACAACGTCGAAACGTTCTCAAAGCATCATAGTGCTGCCGATGAGCAACTTCATGAACTGAAAATTCTCATCATCAAATATCTGCCACAAGACGGGAAGCACAACAACCAATTGACAGCCACGCTGCACGACATTTACGAAAACGAGGAATGGTTACGGCAGCACGCGCTCGTCGAGGACCACATTTTTGTGCCGGCTATACGCAGGCTGGAACATCTAGTAAAGCATGGTGACGTTACAAAAAACATCTCCGACATGGTATTCCGTAGCGGAACGGAAAGCACCGAAACTCTGTCAGATCGTGAAAAGGAGGTTATCGTGGCTTTGGTGCAGGGTATGGCTAACAAGGAAATAGCAAACCACCTAAACATCTCGGTCAACACCGTAATCACTCACCGGAGGAACATAGCACGAAAACTACTAATCCACAGCCCGGCGGGACTCACTATCTACGCCATAGTCAACAACCTCGTCGACATAAACGCCATAAAACTCTGAAAAGTTTTACACAAAGCGCTTGATGTGGGAGGTCTTGAACACCCAGCATGTATTCTTACCGAAACGCTTCATAAGTGCTCGCTCGCGAGGTGTAAGGTTAAACGCCGTTTCAGGAAGTTTGTACTCATCACGACCCATTGCAAGCAGGCCGTACACTTTCCCGTCGCGGAACACCGGGCTGCCACTGGCTCCGTGTGTGATAGGACGCGCGGTGGCAATCATAATATATCCGGCGGTATTGTTATCGTCACCGATAACGACACATGGTGTGTGTACTTGTTCGAGGCGGCCGTCAACCATCTGCCAGCAAAGCAGGTCGAGTTCGTCGTGCTTAGTCGCTTCTGTATCGGCAAATGAAAGTGGACTTGTTGGTGCATTCACAGGTAACAGCGCCACATCCCAGCCCAGTTTGTCTTCTGAGCGGATAAGCGGCGGTATCCACTTGCCGGGCTTCAGTTCCAGATAGTTGTCGTCGGCTTTGGCATAATAACTGCGGTTCTCGGTGAGAACATGACCGGCTGTCACAATATAGTTATTGACGACAAAAGCCGTGCCGGCAAACGATCGTTCGTTACCCGACTGTCGCATGATGGGAACTACCCAATGACGATATTTATCAATTCCTGTCATTGTCTTTACCATCAGCAAAAATTATGCCAAAAGAGGGAAACGCGTCGCGCTTCCCTCTTTTTGCATATATTGATTCATGGATTAACCCAAGAATGCGAGCAGCACACCGGCGGCAACTGCCGAGCCAATCACACCGGCCACGTTCGGACCCATAGCGTGCATAAGCAAGTAGTTGCTCGGATCCTCTCTCAGACCTTGGTCGTTGCTGATACGGGCGGCCATAGGAACAGCGCTCACTCCGGCGTTACCGATAAGCGGGTTGAGTTTCTTGCCCTTCGGCAGGAACAGGTTGAACAGTTTCACAAACAACACTCCAGAGCAGGTGGCGATAACAAACGCCATGAAGCCGAGGAAGAAAATCTTGATTGTGTCAAGGGTGAGGAACTGACTTGCCTGAGTCGACGCACCTACGCTCATACCGAGGATGATGGTAACAATATCGGTCATGGCGTTGCTGGCAGTCTTAGCCAAACGGGTTGTCACACCGCTCTCGCGCAACAGGTTACCGAAGAACAGCATACCAAGCAGAGGCAGACCGCTCGGAACAAAGAAGCATGTGAGGATAAGACCAAATATCGGGAAAAGGATCTTCTCGGTCTGCGACACTTTGCGAGCAGGCTTCATGCGAATCACACGCTCTTTCTTGGTCGTGAGCAGACGCATAATAGGCGGCTGAATAACAGGGACAAGTGCCATATAGCTGTAAGCCGAGACAGCAATCGCACCCATAAGGTTCGGAGCAAGTTTCGACGACAGGAAGATGGCGGTAGGACCGTCGGCACCGCCGATAATGGCAATTGCACCGGCCTGGTCGGGATAGAAGCCAAGAGCCAAAGCTACCATATATGCGCCGAAGATACCGAACTGGGCGGCAGCTCCTACAAGCATCAGTTTCGGGTTGGCAAGCAGCGACGAGAAGTCGGTCATGGCTCCGATACCAAGGAAAATCAACGGCGGATACCAGCCCTGTTTCACGCCTTGATAAAGGATGTTAAGCACCGAGCCCTCCTCATAGATTCCGATTTCGTTGCCGGGCATAAACGGGATGTTGCCAATCAATATACCGAAACCGATGGGAACAAGCAACATTGGCTCAAAGTTCTTCTTTATAGCCAAATAAATGAAGAACAAGCCAACGCATATCATAATCAAACTTGATGGCTCAATCGTGACGTTATAGAAGCCCGTAAAGTGCCAGAAGTCGATAAGATTCTGTGTTAAGAAATTGTCAAGTAACATATTCAATCTCTATTTTGCGCAATCTCAGGCAATCACCATTATGGTTGTACCCTCGAGTACCGATTCGTCTTTTGGAACATTGATTGATTTAACTACA
Organism: Sodaliphilus sp.; assembly: GCA_045112115.1. Classification (GTDB taxonomy): domain Bacteria; phylum Bacteroidota; class Bacteroidia; order Bacteroidales; family Muribaculaceae; genus Sodaliphilus. Next base: position 19,111 of record JBGUHM010000104.1, read on the forward strand.
CCGTCTTTACCGGCATGTATCTCGTTGCCCATTTTCATAGCCTCGAGGATGCACACCACGTCGTTGGCCTTTACTTCCTGACCTTCCTTGACAAAGAACTCCTTGATGACGCCGGGGAGCGGCGACTCAATCACATGCTCGCCGGCGGCAGCGGCAGTCTTCTTCGGAGCCGAGGCGGCAGGCTTTGCGGGACCGGCGTCCACAGCCACGCGCTTGACCACGGGAGCTTGTGTCTTCTCTTCCTCGAGCTCAACGCTGTAGGGCACACCATTCACCTCGATGTGGGCGATATTGTTGTCAATGTCACCAATCATCACATTATAGTCGTGACCATTGATTTTATACTTATACTCTTTCATCAATATATAAATTGTGTTGTTTTTTTATTGGTAAATTAACTCTTAGTGATGCTCAGGTGTCGGCATGAGCAGGTTGCCCTTCGAACCCCAGGCGCTCGGCATGTCGTGGCTGTGGTCGAACGTAAGAACGCCACTCTCCACATCGTGAGCGTTGAGATGCTGGTACAGTGCCATGCAGATGGCGGCGATAGCCTCGTCGTTGCTGCCGGGCTGAGCATTGTGCTCTGACTCCTCGGCGATTGCTGCGGGTTCCGCCTCAGCTGCTGCCTTTGCCTTATTCTCAGTTGCCTGGAAAATCTTGCCGAATATCAAGAAGCTGATAAACAGCAGTGCCAGAGCCGAGAACACGATACCCATTGCGAAAAGCGTGAGAATCCAGCCATGAGAATCGTTCTTGTAGAACTTGTCAATGTTGCTGTTCACCGGACGGGCGTTGAACTTGCGAGGGGTGATGGCAAGCGAGTCACTTGAACCGTCACGCACCTGCCAGTCTTTGGCATCAAATTCTCGCGAGGCTTTGTGAAGGTCGATCTTCTCTTCGCTCAGGCGGGCATAACTGTTGTCGATAGGAAGTGACGCGGGGACCACAACTTCGTCAACAAGATCTCCGTTGACATCAAACAAGCCGATATAGTTATCCTTACCCGGCTCAAGTTTGAACGGCAGGTGGAACGTGCCACGGGCTATATCGCCATCGGCGAAGAACACCACGTGGGTGCGAGGAGCGACCTTTGTCGCTACATCGCCGCGGCGAATCTCGTGGAACATTGGATTCGCTTTCTTCTCCTTATCGACATCCAGTTTCTTCTGTCCCCGGTATTTCACATCGTTGGTGATAAACATTTTCTCGATGCCGTTCGTGCCGTGCGAAGCATTGAATATCTCAATCCATGCCACACGATGGCCGTACTGATCGGGAATATTGGATGTGTCGTTCACCATCACCTCGTTGATGCGAAGGTCAAGACGACCTTGCGCACTCGCGGCGAAAGCGGTTGTCACGACAACAAGTGATATTAACAATATTTTCTTCATTTTTCTTTTTGTTATTTCCCTTAAAAAATGATTACAGGGGGATATTGCCGTGTTTCTTGGCCGGGTTCACCAGTTTCTTCGTGCGCAGCTGCTCCAATGCGCGGATTACGCGGAAACGGGTGTTGCGAGGCTCGATGATGTCGTCGATATAGCCGTATTTGGCGGCGTTGTAAGGTGTGCAGAACAGGTCGTTGTACTCAGCCTCTTTCTCGCCGATGAATTTCTTGAAGTCTTCCATAATCTGAGTGGCCTTCTCGGCATCGCCAGCCTCTTTAGCCTCGGCAGCAGCCGTCTTAGCGGCCTTTGCATCCTTAGCATAGAGAATCTCGGCGGCACCGGCAGCGCCCATCACAGCAATCTCCGAACTTGGCCATGCGTAGTTCATGTCGCCACGAAGCTGCTTGCAGCTCATCACGATATGGCTACCGCCGTAGCTCTTGCGAAGGGTCACAGTCACCTTGGGCACTGTGGCCTCGCCGTAAGCGTAAAGCAACTTAGCACCGTTGAGAATCACAGCGTTGTACTCTTGTCCTGTTCCAGGAAGGAAGCCGGGAACGTCAACCAGAGTCACCAGGGGAATGTTGAAAGCGTCGCAGAAGCGAACGAAACGGCCGCCCTTGCGTGAGGCGTTGCAGTCAAGCACGCCGGCCATGAACTGTGGCTGATTGGCAACCACACCTACCGACTGGCCGTTGAAGCGAGCGAAACCTACGATGATGTTCTTGGCATAGTCTTTATGAACTTCCAGGAATTCACCGTTGTCAACGATGGCATTGATCACATCGTACATATTGTACGGGTCGTTGGCGCTCTCGGGGATGATGTTGTTCAGTGCGTCCTCCACGCGGTCAACAGGATCATTGCACTCCACACGAGGAGCCTCCTGCATATTGTTCGAGGGCATATAGCTCAACAACTTCTTGATTGTGGCAATCACCTCTTCCTCGGTCTCGCAAGCAAACTGAGTCACACCGCTCTTGCTGGCGTGAACGCTTGCTCCACCAAGCTGCTCGGCACTCACATCCTCGCCGGTGACGGTCTTCACAACCTTCGGGCCTGTGAGGAACATGTTCGATGTGCCTTTCGACATCAAGATGAAGTCGGTCAATGCCGGTGAATACACGGCACCTCCGGCACATGGGCCGAGAATAGCCGAAATCTGAGGCACTACACCGCTGGCGTTGATGTTGCGCTGGAAAATCTCGGCGTAACCGGCCAGTGCATTGATACCCTCAGGAATACGGGCACCGCCTGAGTCGTTCAGACCTACGACGGGAGCTCCTTGCTTCATTGCCAGGTCCATAACCTTACACATCTTCATAGCCATGGCCTCACCAAGCGAACCGCCAATTACGGTGAAGTCCTGTGCGAAAACATACACCAGACGACCGTCTACAGTACCGTAACCGGTTACCACACCGTCGCCGTCGAACGTCTTCTTCTCAGAACCGAAGTTCGTGCAACGGTGACGCACAAACATGTCGAGTTCCTCAAAACTGCCCTCGTCGAGGAGCATTGCAATTCTCTCACGGGCTGTGTATTTGCCCTTCTCGTGCTGCTTGACGATTGCCTTCTCGCCTCCACCCAGACGGGCTGCTGCACGCTTCTCAATCAACTGTTGGATTTTTTCGAGTTGCTTACTCATTGTTGTATTCTGTAAAAAACCTCACGCCGGCGATGGCCGTCGGCGCGAGGAAATTGTTATTTCTTATTTCTTGTTGGGATCCTCACACAACTCAACCAGTGCACCGGCACTCGTCTTCGGGTGAACAAATGCAATATTCAGACCCTCGGCGCCCTTACGAGGAGCTTTGTCAACTACGCGACCGCCCTTCTCCTGAATCTCATCAAGCGCGTTCTGAACGCCATCCTCAACTGCGAATGCAATGTGCTGGATGCCACCGCGGCCGCCGTTCTTCTCGATAAACTTGGCGATTGCGCTATCGGGACTTGTTGCCTCCAGAAGCTCAATCTTCGTCTGGCCAACGCGGAAAAATGCAGTGCGGACGTGCTGGTCCTCAACTTCCTCGATAGCGAAACATTTGAAACCTAATAAATTCTCGTAGAAAGGAATTGCCTCGTCAAGACTGGTGACAGCAATACCAACGTGTTCAATGTGAGAAATGTTCATAATCTGTTGTCTTTTAAGTTTTTAGTTATGTTATTTCTTGTTTTTAGTCCTTTAAACCTCGCAAATTTACACATTTTTTTTGATTCCAACACCACTTTCAGCACCTTATTTTAAAATATAATTTTATCCCCAACAATTCTCTAAATTCTCACAATCACTTCATATGATTGCTATAGCCAGACAAAAGACAAACACATACCTTTGCAATAAAAAGCCATGAAACACCCCGCCACTCTCAACCACTGTCCCACCATAGTCACAAACATAGTCACAAAACATAGTCACAAAACATAGTCACAACAAGTGTCCCAGCCAGTGCCCATGCATGTATTACATCCTACATCTTCCATCCTACATCTTCCATGCGCAAAGCGCTCACGCATCTTCCATCCTACATCTTCCATGCGCGCAACGCCAACCAGTGTCCCATGCATCATAAACAAAAAACTCCAAAAACTCCTCAAACTCCGTAGACAACCCACAACTACTGTCCCAGCTCGCGAATGCGAGCGATTCCCCAGGCGGCAAAGCCGCCGATTCACCAGCGAGCAGAGCGAGCGATTCCCCAGCGCGAAGCGCTATGCCCCCTTAACTTAAAAAATGTTTTTTGTTGAAAAAATGCCCAAAAATTTGCAAAATTCACATTTATATGTTAATTTTGCAGGCGATTGTTAAAATATTTCGTCTTAAATATCGTTTTAGACGTATACTTTGCCTTTATGGCACAATAGATTAACTATAATGAAACGTAATATCATATGGCTCATGACTGCGGTGATGGCTTTCGCCTTCATCGGGTTGCTCTATGTACAAATCATGTACATGGAAAACATGGTCAAGATGCGCAACGAACAGTTCAGCGAAATCGTCATGCGATGCCTGGGCGAGGTGTCGGCAATGCTCGAACGCGACGAGACTAAACATTATCTCGACCAGGACTTGATCGAGGCTCAAAAAGCCATGCTTCCTTCTCAAGGACTGAAAAACGAACAGTTCGACCTGCCAAACAACAGCGCCATACCGCCATCAACTTCATTCGGTCAAAGCAACGACAACAACGTGAGTTCGTTCTCCAACATGGAGAAGAGAAACTTCAACAACTTCGACTCGCAGTTCCAGTCGCGACAGGAAATTCTCAAAGGACAGTACCTCTATCAAAAAGGTCTTCTCAACGAGGTGATTCTCAACATTCTTGTGCGTTCAGGTGACCGACCCATCGCCGAGCGTGTTGACTCTACCGACCTACGGCGCTACATCAAAACCGAACTCGAGAACAGCGGTCTCAACCTGCCATTCGAGTTCGCTGTAGTCAACAGCAACGAGGGTATAGCTTTCAGCTCGCATGGTTACAACGGTTCGCAGGGCAGCAACCTTTACAGCCAACCGTTATTCCGAAACGATGCCATGGGACCGAGATACACACTGCGTGTGACATTCCCCACAAAGAGCGACTACATCTTCTCCTCCGTGAAATTCATGCTGCCATCGTTCGCTTTCACTTTCATTCTGCTGTTCATCTTCATCTACACCATCGTTGTGGCGTTTAAGCAGAAGAAAATCAGCGAGATGAAGACCGAATTCATCAACAATATGACTCACGAGTTCAAGACGCCAATCTCGTCAATCTCTCTTGCTGCTCAGATGCTCAACGACGACGTAGTACTCAAGAGCCCAACGATGATGAAACAGGTTTACACCGTAATCAACGACGAATCAAAGCGATTGAGGTTCCAAGTTGAGAAAGTGCTCCAACTGTCAATGTTTGAGCGCAATAGCGCCACGATGAAACTCCAAGAGGCCGACGCGAACGCAATCATCGACGGCGTAATCAACACCTACAAACTTAAAGCCGAGAAATTCGGTGGCTCGGTCACTGGAGAACTCAACGCCGAAGACCCAATAGTCGCCGTCGACGAAATGCACTTTACAAACGTGATTTTCAACTTGCTCGACAACGCCATTAAATACCGCAGAGAGGATGTCGAGCCGAGGCTGAAAGTGGTCACTCGAAACAGCGGTGACGACAAACTCATCATCGAAGTACACGACAACGGCATTGGTATCAAGCGAGAGGATCTCAAACGCATTTTCGAGAAATTCTACCGCGTTTCTACCGGAAACCGCCACGACGTGAAAGGATTCGGACTCGGGCTGGCATACGTCTACAAGATGATTAAAATCTTCAGCGGTGACATTAAAGCCGAAAGCGAGTACGGAAAGGGTTCAAAATTTATCATCACACTACCACTAATAAAGTAAATGTTTAATAATATAATAATAAATCAAAGATTATGAGAATATTAAGAGCTATAACAATCACCGCCGCACTCATTGCGGCCATCACTGCGGCAGCGAGGGTGAGCAACTACGAAAAGGTCGACGTGTATGAGAACCTGGAGGTGGGTCAAACTGTCGAATTCGAGGGACGTGACCACCGTTCTACTCCTTGCGTGTATTACAGCATTGAACCGGAGAACTGGGATACTTATAAAGAGTTTATCGAACTGACCGAGAACATGGACTACGACAACCCCAACCACGAGGGGCTATGCGGCGGAGATGGCGGCATACGCCATTTCACTATCAAAGCAATCAAAGACGGCACTATCGTTATTAACGAATACCGCAACGACTGCGAAAAAGCCATATTAACTGTACACCATTATACTATAGGTAAAGTCGCAAAAGACAACACCGGTGCAAAAAAGCACAAAGCACCCAAACGCAAAAAAGGCAAGAAATACTACAGCCGGAGAAAATAACAGAAATCAATAACTATAATAACAATTTAGACTATGGACGAAAGAATGAGAATCCTCCTCTGCGAGGACGACGAGAATTTAGGCATGCTGTTGCGGGAATACCTGCAGGCTAAAGGATATGTGGCCGACCTCATGCCCGATGGTGAAGCCGGATACAAAGCCTACCTAAAAGGCAAGTACGACATCTGTGTGTTCGACATCATGATGCCTAAGAAAGACGGCTTCCAGTTGGCTCAGGAAGTCCGCAACATCAACAAGGATGTGCCCATCATCTTCCTCACTGCGAAAGCACTCAAGGAAGACATCCTCGAAGGCTTCAAAATCGGGGCCGACGACTACATCACAAAACCTTTCTCGATGGAGGAACTGGTGATGCGCATCGACGCTATCATGCGACGCATCAAAGGCAAGAAAGGCAAGGAAATTACAATGTACACCATCGGAAACTTCACCTTCGACACTCAGAAACAGGTGCTCATTCTCGATGGCAAGACGACCAAGCTCACCACAAAGGAAAGCGAGCTTCTCAGCCTTCTGTGCGCTCACATGAACGAAATACTCGAGCGCAATTTCGCTTTGAAGACCATCTGGATCGACGACAACTACTTCAACGCGCGCTCAATGGACGTTTACATCACCAAACTGCGCAAGCACCTCAAGGACGACCCGTCAATCGAAATCATCAACATCCACGGCAAGGGCTACAAGCTCATCGCCCCTGCTCAGGAAGAAGTGTAAACCTACTGGTATAACAAAAGCCGGCATCCTTCAACGGATAGCCGGCTTTTGTTTATTACTGAAATTACCGTCAGATTACTGCGGCGGCAGCCGTCACTTCCGACAGCGTGGGATGGCCGTGGATAGCGTTGGCGATTGCGTCAACACTGGCGTCGAGGCTCATCACGGTCGCAACCTCCTGAATCAGGTCGGCTGCGTGCGGGCCACAGATGTGACAACCGAGCACACGGCGGGTCGACGGGTCGACAATCATCTTCAGCAGACCGTCGCTCTCTCCCATCGCCACAGCTTTGCCGTTAGCGCGGAAGAACACTTTCTTAACCAGCGGCTCAAGGCCCTTGTCCTCGCACTGCTGCTCAGTAAGTCCCACCATCGCCAGTTCGGGAGTGGTAAACACCGCGCTGGGAACAACATCGAGACGTATAGCGCTCTCTCGACCCAAAATGTGGTCGAGCGCCACCTTGCCCTGTGCGGTGGCGGCATGCGCGAGCATGCACAAGCCGTTCACGTCGCCTATCGCATATACACCCTCGACATTGGTCATCATATGCTCGTTGACACTGATGCCGCGACGCTCAACAGCGACACCGGTTTTATCAAGACCGGCAGGAAGAACCGGAGCACGGCCCACACTCATCAATGCCATCTCGGCCTCGACCGTCTTGGGCTTGCCCTTGTGGTCGTACGAGAGCATAAGCGTGCCGGAGTCAGTGCGCTCTATGGCGTTGACTGCCCCCTGTGTGATGATGTTCACACCGCGGCGCGACAACGACTGCTTCAAGCGCTTGGCAATGTCCTTGTCAAATGGCGGAAGTATCTCCTTGCAGAACTCAATCACTGTGACTTCTACACCGTAGCTGTTGAAGATAGCGGCAAACTCCATGCCGATTACTCCGCCGCCTATGATGCACAGGCTCTTGGGCAGGCTGGTGAGCGACAGGATGTCGTCGCTCGAAACCGCCAATTCGGCGCCGGTAATGGGCAGGTCGCGCGGCTCGGAGCCGGTGGCGATTACCACATTAGGCGCGGTATAGGTCTCCTCGCCCACCTTTACAGTATGTGCGTCGACCATTTCAGCCTCACCGCGTGCGATGGTGATTTCAGGCTTGTTGAGCAGCATCGCCACACCGTCGCGCAGTTGGGCAACAACGGCATCTTTGCGGCTGGCGGCAACCGAGAAGTCGGCTGTCACCTCACCGGTAGTCACGCCCCAAGCGGCGGCTTCGCGAACTGTGCCCACTACGGCGGCACTGGCGCACAATGCCTTGGTGGGGATACACCCGCGGTTGAGGCAGGTGCCGCCGAGCTGGTCACGCTCGACGAGCACTACTGTCTTGCCGTTCTCGGCTGCCAAGGCAGCCATTTCATATCCACCCGGTCCGGCACCTATTATTATAATGTCGGCCTTACTCATTCCCGCAGAGCATTTTATAGGTTACAATCTGCTCGAGGGCAGCCTTGGTGTCGTCGAGACGACGTACGGGGGTGTTGTGCGGCGCCGATTTCACCAACTCAGGATTCTCCTTGGCCTCAATGGCGATTTTCTTCATCACATCGATAAACGCATCGAGCGTCTCGCGGCTTTCGCTCTCAGTCGGCTCTATCATCATGGCCTCATGGAACAGAAGCGGGAAATAAATCGTCGGGGCATGGAAACCGTAATCAAGCAGACGTTTTGCCACGTCGAGTGTTGTTACACCGGTCGACTTGTCTTTCAAACCGTCGAACACAAACTCATGTTTGCACACTCCGTCGAGAGGCAGTTCGTAATAGTCCTTTAGGCTCTCCTTGATGTAATTGGCGTTGAGGGTCGCCAGAGGACCTACGTTTTTGATGTTCTGGCGGCCAAGCGTCAAGATATAGCTGTATGCGCGCAGTATAACTCCGTAGTTGCCCAGGAACGACGAGATGTAACCAATCGACTCCTCGTCATGCTCAAGGTCGAAATACTCATAGTCTTCATTGACCTTCAACACAACGCGGGGACTCGGAAGGAATTTCTCAAGCCCGGCACGTACTCCTACGGGACCCGAACCGGGACCACCGCCACCGTGAGGTGTCGAGAATGTCTTGTGGAGGTTGATATGCATGATGTCGAAACCAAGGTCACCAGGACGGCACTTGCCCAGAAGCGGGTTGAGGTTAGCACCGTCATAGTACATCAAACCTCCGGCCTCGTGCACAAGTTTGGCGATAGTGGCGATGTTGTGCTCGAAGATACCCAATGTATTGGGGTTGGTCATCATCATGCCAGCCACAGTCTCGTCGAGCAACGGCTTCAAGTCATCGACATCCACTGTGCCGTCGGGACGGCTCTTCACCACAACAACCTTCAACCCTGCGACAGCGGCACTTGCGGGATTGGTGCCGTGAGCGCTATCGGGAACAATCACCTTCACGCGCGCGTTGTCGCCACGGCTCTCGTGGTAACGGCGCATAACCATCAGTCCGGTAAGCTCACCATGAGCGCCGGCATACGGATTGAGCGTGAACTCGCTCATACCCGAAAGCTCGGCGAGGCTCTTCTGCAGATTGTAATAGATCTCAAGCGCTCCTTGTGCAGTACTGATATCCTGATGCGGATGCAGACTCACAAAGTCGGGATGAGCACTCATCTCCTCGTTGATCTTGGGGTTGTACTTCATTGTGCACGAACCCAGCGGATAAAAGCCGGTATCTACTCCGAAGTTGTTGTTGCTCATATTGGTGTAGTGACGCACCACGGTAAGCTCGTCCACCTCGGGCAGTTCGGCCTCATGCTCGCGAAGAAGATGTCCGGGCAGTGTGTCGAGTTTATACTCCGGGAACTGGTTGCGCGGCAGCGAATATCCCTTGCGGCCAGGTTGCGACAGTTCGAATATCAGTTTGTCGTAGAATACGTTATTCATAGTTAAGTACGTCCTCCTCACCGTTGATGGTATTGTTGATGGATTCAGGCTCTTCAATATAGAGACGGGTTAGGTCGACCAATTCATCGAGGTCGGCGCGGGTAGCGGTCTCGCCTACGTAAATCACCAAAGTGTTGGCATTGACGGCATAACCGAGTTCGAAGCCTTCTTCACTCAAGCGCGCTTGAAGGGTCTTCACATCCCCTTCGCCGGTGAGTGTCACAGCAAATTCGTTGATGAACGGCTTGTCGGGATAAGTCATCTTGAAATGACCGGTTGCCACAAGTTTGTCGGCCAGATAATGAGCGGCGCTGTAGCTAAGTTCGTTCACTTCGCGCAGACCTTGCTTGCCCATCAGCGACAGATACAATGTGACATACAGCGCCATAAGGCTCTGGTTGGAGCAGATGTTGCTGGTGGCTTTCTCGCGGCGGATATGCTGCTCGCGCGCCTGAAGCGTCAGCACGAAGGCGCGACGGCCTTCGGCGTCGGTTGTGGCACCAACGATGCGGCCTGGCATCTTACGAATCAGCTTCTTGCTTGCGCAGAGGAAGCCCACGGTGGGCCCGCCGTAACTCAAGGGCACACCCAGCGACTGTCCGTCGCCCACGGCGATGTCGGCGCCCCACTCACCCGGGGTCTTTACCACGGCAAGAGCGCTGGCATTGCAATGCATGATCAGCAGGGCTTTTGCCTCATGAATAGCCTCGGCAAAACCGGTGTAGTCCTCTACGATACCATAGAAGTTGGGGGTTGCGACAATCACGGCCGCCACATCGCCCTCGGCGAGCTTGGCTTTCATGTCGTCCACCGAGGTCACTCCTTCGGGTGCGGCGATGGTATCGACTCGCACACCATGGAAATGGCCGTAGGTGCGCAGAACACGTAGCACCAGCGGACTCACGGTCTCGGAAACAAGCACGCGGTCGCGTTTCTTGGCCGATGCCACGGCCATCATCATAGCCTCGGCTGTGGCAGTAGTGCCATCGTACATCGAGGCGTTCGACACCTCCATGCCGGTAAGCTCTGCCATCATCGACTGGTATTCGAAGATATACTGCAGTGTTCCTTGTGAAATCTCGGCCTGATACGGAGTATAGCTGGTGAGGAACTCGCTGCGGGAGAGTATCGATTGGATCACCGACGGAGCGTAGTGCTCATAGAAGCCGGCTCCTACCATACAGGTCTGAACATAGTTGTCCAGACCCAGCTCGTCGAAGAAACGGCGAACGTCGAGCTCGCTCATCTCGTCGGGCAACTCATACTCGCGCTTAAACTGGAGCTCCGAGGGAATGTCGGCGAAGAGATCATCGATCGTCTTCACACCGGCACGCTCGAGCATGACCTCCAGGTCGTGACGAGTGTGGGGGAAAAACTTATATGCCATAGCGGGGATTACTCGTTGATGAAGTCCTTGTATGCGGCGGCATCCATCAAGCCTTCGAGCTCGCTTGCGTCGCTCAGTTCAACCTTGATAATCCAGTTCTCGAAAGCATCCTTGTTTATCAAACCAGGCTCGTCGGCCAGTGCCTCATTTACCTCGACCACGGTTCCGCTCACGGGCGAAAGCAGATCGCTGGCTGCCTTAACGCTCTCCACGGCGCCGAACTCTTCGCCGGCTTCCACTTCGTCGTCTACTTCGGGCATGTCCACATACACGACATTGCCGAGCTCGTGCTGGGCGTAATCGGTTATACCTACGTAACCAAAGTTACCTTCTACTTTCACATACTCATGCGACTCGCTGTAATAGAGTCCTTCAATAATCTTGCTCATTGTTAAGTATTTAGTTTTTAAAAAAGTGATTTATGTCGGTTAATAATCACCGCTTTTTAGTAAAAACGGCCGTTAATGACCTGCAAATATAGCACTTTTTTGGAAATAAAGCACCAGTCAGGCCAAAAAACTTCCCCTTACCCTCAAAAAATAGTTTTTTAGGGACTTTCACCCTTATCCAAAATAAGGTATTAGCGCTTACGGGATTTGGGCTTAGTGGGATGAAGCAGTTCGTGCTGATGCAGCGAGTCAAGCGAGGTGTAGTAGCGGTGGCGAACGATGCGTGACGGGAGGTCGCCTCGCTGTATGCGGTGCAGAGTGAACCGCTGTAGCGAGTCGTTGAGCACGCTGTCACGCTGTGCCATCTTCTTCTCGCTTTCCGCAGTAAGGGTCGAATCGGCACACTGCTTTTCATAGCGCACACGATTGGCCGCTATCGCCTTCTCTATCGCCAGGCGTTCACGCAGGAATGAGAAGTACTCGTAGTTGGCATTGACGCCACTGATTACCAGCTTACTGCCCCCAATCTCCACCGAGGTCTTTCCTGGTCCGAGGATGAAGTAAAACCTGTCGTCTTTGCCGGCAAAAGTTAGGCAGGCTATACGGTCGCAGTCAATCTGCCCCTCGATAAGAAAACGGCCGTTCTTGACTCCTGCCGTAGCAAGCGTTTGACTCTTACCGTAGTCGTCACGGACTATCGACAAGGTGACGCTGTCCACTCCGAGAGAGTCGGCCAGTGAGCCGTCAAGCACGTAACTCACTGCCGAATCGCTGTCGCAGGCCGCCAGTGTAAGCAGCAACAACGCTAATATATAAGAAACTGCAGTCCTCATTCCAATGGAAGGATGTTCTTGAAACTCTTCCAATTCTTGGCTTGCTTGTAGCTGTCAACACTGCCAGCTGGCACAAAGAGTTGGATTTTATCATTGCTCGCCTTCTCCAGCGTGGGTGGCGTGGTGGCGAGGCATGTTATTTTTTCGAGCTTCTTGCACTTCTCGAGTGGTTTCTTTCCTATGGTCGTAACGCTTGCGGGGATGGTGAACTGCGTAAGTTGGGTGCTGCGGAACGCATTTTCGCCAATGCTGGTGACGCCATTGGGCAGTTCCACTATTTCCAAGCCGCTGTCGCGGAACGCTTCTTTTGCCACCTCTTGCAGTCCCAGCGGCAAGTCGATGCTTTTAAGCGACTTCGTGTTTCGCAACGACTCCTTCTCAAGGATTTTCAACGTATTCGCCAGCGACACATAGCTCAGCGACTCGCAATCGTGGAATGTCTCTTTCGGAAGCGACACCAAGCCGTCGGGAACATTGATGCTCGTCAACTTCTTGCATTTCTGGAACACGTTGGTGCCCATTGCCGTAAGCGATGGCGGCATCAGCACCTGCTGCAAGTTTGTGCAATAAGAAAAGGCCTCATTGCCTATCGATGTCACCGACGCAGGGAGTGTTACGCCAGTCAACAACTCGCAGCTATAGAACGCCAGGTTACCGATAACGGTCACTCCTTCGGGAACATCTACAGTGCCCGAAAGTGCGCACGGACAGTACAGTAATCGAGTGCCGTCGACAGTATACATTATTCCTTGATAACTGCTCAGTGTCTTATTGCCTTCTTCCACTTCTATACTTTGAAGCGTCGAAATGGTTCCTATTTGACCGTTCTCAACAATCGTATTAGCGGGTATAAACAACGTCTTGAGCGACGTACGACCGAAAGCGTTGGCACCGAGGGTCTCTAAACCCGACGGCAATTCGACTCGGCTGAGACCGGTACCCGAGAAGGCTTTCTTTCCTATGTAACGAAGTGTTCGGGGCAGATAGATTTCCCTCAGATTACTGCAACTGCTGAAGGCCTCGTCGCCTATTGCTTGCAGGTTCTCGCTGACAAGCACATAACGCAGTCCATAGCAGTTATCGAAGGCCTCGTCGCCTATCTCCATCACGCTGTTGGGCATAATAACCTCCTCAAGAGAATTACAACTGCGGAATGCATGACTGCCTATCGCTTGAATGCGCTCCGGAAGGATTATCGAACGTAAACGCGAGCAGTCATAGAACATATAGTCGCTCACCACGTCACGCGTGGTGCGGGTATAACTATAGTAGTAGCCGCCGCCACTCACAATCCATGCAGCCGAGAGGTCTATGTCGATGAAATTGTCAATCGACTGGCCTTTGTCATTCACGCAACGCTTGCGCTGGCATATGTCGCGAAGCAACTTAATGTCATCACCGTTGAGAGGGCCGTCGACAACAAGCATTCTCACCCTCTCGTACATATCGACCGGAATCTCATTCACAAGATTGCCCGAACGGTCGTTACGCACTTCCAACACATCGCCGTATTTCATCGCATGGTGATAGCGGCTGCGGTCTCGACCGCTCATACGGCGGTCGCTCGTGAAATACTGGGCGTTCGATGACATTGTCACAAACGCCATCAACAGAACCGCACAAGACTTTAATCTTAACTTCAACATATTATGCTCAATTTATTGTTAACTATATATTTGCCGTATTAGGGCACAAGGGGGAGACACACCCCTACTTAAGTTTCCAAACGAAGTTGCGCTTATCGGCTCCAACCTCGAAATGATATTTGACAATGCCAAGGTCCACATGCGAGAAGAAACCCGTCTTCGCACGAGCCGACACAATGCGGTCGGGCTCGAAACGGAACGCGAATTTCTGCTGATTCATCGCAGTTGGCGCCAGCAGAGCGGCAGCTATGCCGCGATGATACCAGTTTGGGGTATTGATAATAGGAGTGTCGGTCACTTTCTCCGGTTTTTTGAGTTTGTGCGTCGCTCCTTGCGTGGTACCGTAACCGATAGCGATCACACACACCAGTTTCTCGTCAGGGCCTATCGTCACAGCATCAGGAATCTTCTTGAATGTAAGGCCCACCCAGCAGGTATTAAGTCCCATTCGCTGGGCCTCCAGAACGATTTTCTCGCCGTAGTAGCCCACCCTCTCGTCGAGCTGAGGTCCTTTCTTTCCCACCATCGCCAGGTAGTTGCTCACTCCTGAAAACTTACCGTAACGCGCCATGCGGCTTTCTCCGAAAGCGCGCGGCTCATTGGTGACGAGCTGGATATGGAGACGGCCGTCGCTGTTGCATTCGTCAACGAGTGCGCCCAACTGCGTTACAAGCTCTTCAGCTATCGGACGGTCGTGATAGGAACGCACCGAATGGCGATCTTTCATTGCCTGAATCAAGTCCATATATGTATCTTTTTTACGCAACGGCATGGCACTCGAGCCTTCGCGTGTCATGCCGTTGTAAAACGTTGATTTCGGTTGCTTCGTTTAGAATGGAAGGTCATCACCTTCAGCGGGCTGCGTAAAGTCGGGCATCGGTGCGGCGGGCTGCATCGGTGCTGGTGCAGCGGTTGGGGCGGCGGGTGCCGGAGCGGCGGCGGGTGCTTCAGCACCAGCCTGAGCGGTTGCTGGCTCTGCCTTCCAGGCACGGATATCGGTGTACCAGCGACCGTTGAACTCACGGCTCTCGATATCGAAACTCACGGTCACAAGCTGGCCCACTTCAAGTGGATATTGGTTGGCACGCTCGCCGAAGAAGTTGAAGAACACTTTACGAGGGAATGACTCCTGGGTTTCGAGCACATATTCCTGTTTGTTCCATGCGTTTCCTGCTTTCGAGGTTCCGCTCACGGGGGCGAGCTTTTGGATAATCTTTCCGGTAATCTCCATAATTTCTGTCTTGGTCTAAATTTTTATTGTGATTATTTTCTGATTTTATGCCACAAAATTACTCATTTTATCCAACATAGAACTCAAATCACACTTTTTTTTTCAACTTTTTTTCCACAACCACTCGTTTTACAACATTCCACACCCCGGCATGCCCGGTACCTGCATGGCGGCACACCCACATCTCACTTGCAGGAAAAAGTATATAGCCACACCAGTGTTACGGCTGACAAGTTTTCACTTTATTTTAAAATTATTTAAATTCTTCTTGAAATGCTGACAATATTTTGTCAACCCAAGTATTTGAATTAATTTTGCACGGAATTTGCACTTATATTATATAATGATTGAAAAAGACATACTGATTAAGAACATCATCGAGGGAATGCAGGAGCGTAAAGGTCATAACATTACTGTGGTCGACCTCAGCGCCAATGAATACGCAACTACGAGCGCGTTTGTGATTTGCAGCGGCAATAGCAAGATGCAAGTCGAAGCCGTCGCCGACAGTGTGCGGGAATATGTACAGGAACACGCCGGAGTCAAGCCCTACAACTACGACGGTTACGCCAACTCGCAGTGGATTGTAATCGACTACGGCAACGTGTACGTACACATCTTCATTAACGAAGAACGCGAGCGATACAACCTCGAGCAACTATGGAACGACGGCAAAATCACCGAGATTGCCGACATCTATTAATTTTTGCGACAAGCTATGGCAAATAACTCAAATGACAGAAAAAATAAGCCAAAACTGAGTTTGCTCTGGATGTACGCCGGCATTCTCGCGGTGCTGGCTATCATTTATTTCACCAACACCGACAGCGGCTCGGCTAACAAGGATGTGTCTTACTCCGAGTTCGCCGAGATGGTAGAGAAGAAAGGCGTCACCGCTATCGACGTGTACGACAACGGCAAACTCGTGGCCACGGTCAACGACTCTATCGCCCAAACGGTCTTCAGCAAAGACTCGCTCAAGCATGCCCTGGGCAAGAACCCCACTATTTCCACGCAGTACCTGTCAAAAGAGAAACTGCAGGAAGCCATCGACAAATGGCGGACCGACGGAAAGTTCAAGGGCAAATATGAGTTTAAGCAGTCGAGCAACCTCAGCAACTGGCTATGGTCGTTCGGGCCACTGGTGCTGCTAATCGTTTTCTGGTTTTTCATAATTAGAGGTATGGGCCGAGGCTCGGGCGGCGTGTTCAGCGTTGGAAAGTCGAAAGCCAAGATTTTCGACAAGAAAAGTGGAAACAAGGTCACTTTCGCCGACGTAGCCGGACAGGAAGAAGCAAAGACCGAAGTCGCCGAAATTGTCGATTTCCTCAAGAACTCAAAACGATACACCGAACTGGGCGGAAAAATTCCCAAGGGCGCGTTGCTCGTGGGACCTCCGGGAACGGGTAAGACCTTGCTGGCAAAGGCTGTCGCAGGTGAAGCCGACGTGCCGTTCTTCTCCATCTCTGGTAGCGATTTCGTAGAGATGTTCGTGGGCGTAGGAGCTTCGCGTGTGCGCGACCTGTTCCGGCAAGCGAAGGACAAAGCTCCGTGTATTGTATTTATCGACGAGATTGACGCCGTGGGACGTGCTCGAAGCAAGAATCCCGGAATGGGCAGCAACGACGAGCGTGAGAGCACTCTCAACCAGCTGCTCACCGAAATGGACGGATTCGGCACCAACAGCGGCGTGATTATACTGGCTGCAACCAACCGCGTCGACATGCTCGACAAGGCACTGCTGCGCGCCGGTCGTTTCGACAGGCAGATTTTTGTTGACCTACCTGAACTCAACGACCGCAAGGCCATTTTCAAGGTCCACCTGCGCGATGTGAAAATCGACGGAAGTGTTGACCTCGACCTTTTAGCTCGGCAGACTCCTGGGTTCTCGGGAGCGGATATCGCAAACGTGTGTAACGAGGCTGCACTTATTGCAGCGCGACACAACAAAAAAGCCGTGCAGCGACAGGATTTCAACGACGCCGTCGACCGCATAGTGGGTGGTCTTGAAAAGCGCTCGAAAGTAATGACCGAGGAGGAACGGAAGTCTATCGCAATTCATGAGGCTGGACACGCAACAGTGAGCTGGCATCTGAGATACGGCGACCCGCTGATTAAAGTCACAATCGTGCCGCGCGGTAAGGCTCTCGGCGCAGCTTGGTACATGCCTGAGGAACGACAGCTCGAACCCCGGGAAGCCATGCTCGACAAAATATGCTCGCTCATGGCTGGACGTGTGGCCGAAAAGATTTTCCTCGACGTCGTCGACACCGGTGCGCTCAACGACCTTGAACGCGCTACAAAGATGGCATATGCCATGGTAACATACTACGGCATGAGCAACAAACTGCCCAATGTGTCATACTACGACTCACAGCAGCAGGCCTACGGTTTTACCAAGCCTTACAGCGAGGAACGCGCAAGAATTATCGACCAGGAGGTGCAACAAATAATCGACGAGCAGTATGCACGCGCCGAGGAAATCCTGATGAAGTACAAGGACGGACATCACGCGTTGGCCGATCTGCTTCTGCAACACGAGGTAATCTTCACCGAGGACGCCGAACGAATATTCGGCCCGAGGCAGTGGACATCGCGAACTGACCAACTCAACAAAGAGGGGCTGGAAAAGAAAGAGGGCTCCAATGACGAGAAGAAGGACGAAGATACAAAGAACGATGCCTCCGATACCCCGAACGGTGATACTCCGCCACCTTTCCGTGCCGATGAAGAAAGTGAACGGAAGTTATTCAGTTAAACGCTAATGCAATAACTATGAAGAAATTATTATTCTTCGTAGCGTTCTTCGCAATTCTCGTTTCAGTACACTCGCAGGTAATGGTAAAAGCCTCAAAATACCATCCGGGACGAGGTGGAGCAGGATGGTACACCGCCAGCGGTGACCGTATCGATAATAATAAACTGAAACGCTACGAGATTCGATGGGTCGCTCTCTCTCCCGACCTGTACCGCACTCTCGGAGTGAAAATAAATGACACAGTAGAAATCGAGTGTCCCACCAACTATCGACTCAACGGCAAATGGGTTGTGAAAGACCGAATGAGTTCACGGCTGAGAAATAGCATCGACCTGCTTCTGCCTGCAGGCGATACCATGCGATTTACATCACGTACTGAGATGCTCATAAAAAAGGCCGAATAACATCTCATCGGCCTATTATTTCGTAAGAGTGACTTTCACTTTGCGCGACTTCAGACGGCAGCCCGTCAGAGTCGAGGCAAGGGTCTGCGCCGTAGCGCGGGGCACAGCCGCCAGTGAGTAATGGTCCATCACCTTAATCTTGCCTATGTCGGCAGCAGTCACAAGTTCCGAGCCATTGGCCGAGATGAATCCCAGAATATCGCCGCGCGAAATCTTCTCTTTCCGGCCCATGGGAAAATACAATGTGGCCATATAGGCCTTAAGAACACGATGCATCGGTTGCGGCACATATTCCCGTTCAATACCGACAAACTCAGGCATCTGTTCGTCGTTACCCAACAATAGATAAGCGTTGCCGCTCTTCCCTACCCTTGCCGATCGGCCGTTGCGATGTATCCATGCTTCAACCGTCGCAGGCAGGTGGAAATGTATGATATGCTCAACCGTGTCAAGGTCGAGACCGCGCGAGGCCAGATCGGTCGCCACCAGCACGGGATGCGTACCGTTGTCAAACAAAGCGAGGGCTTTCTCGCGCTCAATCTGGTCGAGGGCTCCGTGATATGTTCCCGAATCTATATCCTTTGATGCAAGATACTTATGGACTTTCTCCACTGCTTCGCGGTAGTTCACAAACACTATAGTCTTGCCAGGCGGCAACGACAACAGCAGCCGCTTCAAAGTACGCTGCTTGTCGGGCCCTTTGGCTTTAACAAGCCAAGTGTCTAACTGTTGCGGCAGTTGGCTATCTTTTATGAAATCAAGCTTGTTGACCTCGCTGAGACCGACAAATGCGGGAATAGGGTCAAGACGTGTGGCCGATGTAAGAAAACGGCGCTTGACCTTCTTCATATAACCCAGCACTGCACGCATCTCGTCCTCAAATCCCAGTTCGAGCGATTTGTCGAACTCATCGAGTACAAGTGTCGATACTTGGCTCGCGTCAAAGTCGCCGCGACGCAGGTGATCGAGCAGGCGACCGGGTGTGCCAATCACCACCGCCGGCGTAGCCGACAAGGAATTTCGTTCATCAAGCGCACTGTGGCCGCCGTAACACGGCGTGACTTTAATCCCGTCACCGGCAACACGAAACACTTCATAAAGCTGACGGGTCAATTCACGGGACGGTGCAATCACCACCGCCTGCACATAGTCAGCCGACGACATTCCGTACAACACCGGCAAAGCGATGGCCAAGGTCTTTCCGCTTCCGGTGGGCGAATACAACACGACATCGGTGCGGGCCTTACAGCACACACTCAATGCCTGACGCTGCATCTCGTTCAGACGCTCTAAGCCTAAACGTTTCAGCGACGACGCTACAAATATGTCGAGCTCCTTTGTCAAAGCTCGTTCCTCAATGCCGCGAGCAGGGTTTCGGGCGACTGGACACCCAAAGCATGCCATTTCACCTCGCCGCCACGGAACACAAACAGGCTCGGAATCGAACTCACACCATACTTCATGGCCAGTTCCTGGTTCTCGTCAACGTCAATCTTGATAATAGTGGCGTCTTCACCAATCTGTGCCTTCACATCCTCGAGGATGGGATGCATCATCTTGCACGGACCGCACCATGTGGCGAAGAAATCTACAAGCACCGGTTTGTCCCCGTTGATTAGTTTCTCGAAGTTGTTCATTGGGTTTCTATTTTATATTTATATATTAAAAAATGGCGGCAAGATAAATATTGCCGCCACTGTTCATTTGATTTAATTACTGGCGGGTATACACCTCGGCGATGTCATCGGCACGGAAGTGACCGATGAAGGCGTTGTGACGCTCCACCTCGGCAAAACCGTTGTTGATGAACACCTTTGCCGACTTCAGGAACAGTTCCGGCTCGTTGCTGGCGTCTTGAAGCAAGAGGTAACCCATAATCACCTGTCCGGCCATCTCCACCAGTCGGCGGGCGTGGAAGGTCACATAGTCGGCACCACCGACTTTCACGGTCTCGATAGCAGCCTCAAACATTGTCGTCATGTGCTCCAGCATCTTTTTCTCGCGTTCGAGAGCTTCGCTGTAGTTGGCCACGGCATATACGTCCTTTATCAGGTTCAAATATGTGCCGGTGGTTACGTGGCGGATGGCCGCCACAACCTGCAACTGAGTCGTACCCTCGTAGATGTTGGTGATGCGGGC
>JBGUHM010000105.1:0-28872 GCA_045112115.1 Sodaliphilus sp.
ACCGACGTTCGTGCAGTAAACCTGTCGTACTTGAGTACCGACTGGTACATCGCTCAAATGCAACGCGCAGCTTACGACAGCAAGCCCGTGCCAATGCATGCCGACAAGATGACCTACGCCTACGACAAGCGACAGGCGGGATATATCGCAACTCAAGACACAACAGCTACTCCGCTGGCCGATGTCTTGAAGAACTTCTACGACGACAGCAAGTTCAAAAACAACGAATTCGGCCGACCCGTGTTCAACCACAACCTCGTCTCGTTCAAGACCAATTCCGCTCAGGCCATCAAGAACGGAGCCGTGCCAAAGGCATTCACCGACTCGGTCGACGAATCAATCACCATCGACCTCTCGCAAGGTGGTAACAAGGGTGGATTATCGGCAAGCGAAACAGCTTCTCTCGACATGATTCTCAGCAGTATAGAGAATGGTTGGGAACGTCCATGCTACTTCGCATCCACAGTGCCAAGCAGCTATCACGTGGGGCTCTCGCCATGGTTGCTTTGCACAGGTATGGCTTATCAAGTCACGCCGGTCAAACGAAACAGCGACCCGCGAGACATACGCTCCAACACCGACAAGATGTACGAAATCGTAACCAAGAAGTTCCGTTGGGGAGGACTCGACAAAACAAAACCAGGCACGCTTTACATCGACGAGACAATTGGACGTATGATTTCTTCGACACGAAACGTTCTCATCACTCTTGCCGACGACCTAATCCAGGAAAAGAAATACGACAAAGCCGAAGTGATTCTTGACCTGATGATGAAGAAGATGCCCATCGAAGATTGCGCATTGAACTACTACGACGGATACCAGATAGCTCTCGCATACCACGACATCGCCGAGCAAGGTGGACGAAAAGCGGCCGACGACAAGGCCGTCAAGCTGCTTGAGCATGAAATCAAACGGTATGCAAAGTTTAAGAGGTATGTCGATTACTGCTCCGAGAACGGCTTTTATTCCGATGAGCTGGCAAAGGTCGTAAGTGAGGATGTCTTGCCACAGCTGCTGATGCTCTATCGTGAAATAAAGCCCAATAATTATACTCAACTCGTGGAATCGCTCGCTAAACTGGGTGTGAAATCCGACGTTCGTGCCCAATACTTGCAGCTCAAACGACCTACACAGGAAGAAATCGAGGAGTATGAGAGGGCTAAGGCCGCCGCCTACGAAGAGCGGCAGAAGATGCTGGAACAGATGCGGGCCGACAGCCAGGCGAGAGCCGACCAGCAGCAAAACCAACAGGCTGCCGCTGGGATGCTCAACTTCGGGCAATAGACAGCAAACAACATTCAACCACCTAATAAACAATCGATTATGGAACAAATTAAACACAACCGACACAGGTGGCCACTTTGGATGGCCACAGCACTTATTATGCTCTTGTGCCCAGTGGTAACTCATGCCTACGAGTATGTCAATCTCTCAGGCACCGGGTTCACCACATCCTATCTTATTTCAAGATGTTCCGACAAACATGTGAAAATCGATGGCGAGACCACTACGCTAAACGTGTCGGAAAACCTGAATATCAAGGAAATATTTGCTCCTAACACCCATGTGAACGTTGTGCTGAGCAATCATGCCAAGTTCCGCATCGACCAGGAAATAGGGGTGACTATGTCAGCAATGAATGTCAAGAGCCTCACCGTCTCGGGTGAGGGATATATCTATATCACAGGCAACGACGTGGCTATCGGACTGCATGGAGGTACGCTGGCATTCAACAACACCACTGCCAATATCACCTCGCGATCCGGTAACGCTGTAGTCGGCAAGAACGGGTCGGCCGTGAGCATCAGCAGCAGTGTGGTCAGCTTCACGGCTCAAAGCCTCGCTTTGGCAAGTTGGAACACTGGCAGCAATGGCGACGTTTTCGACCGGTTCGATATCAGCGGCAGCCAAAGCCACGTGACCGTGAAAGGTGGCATCGGCGGCAACTCTTACTTAAATGCCGTGAATTCGTTCATCGTCTATAACGGATATCTCAGCATTACCGACACTCCGAACTCCGGCACATCCACCGTGTTTGCGAAAAATGTCAACATCTACGGTGGGGAAATCTATGTCAATCAGACGAAATCCGGCGGCAATCGGACAGACTACACAGGTTTCTGCTGCGAAAACTTCAACGCATCCAACTGTCAGATTGAAGTGAATAGCACTTGGACAGGCATTTATAGTTACAACGATATAACCCTCAATTACGCCTCAGTAAAATCCTATGGTAAAGAAGGCTACGGCTTTTTCTCCAACAGAGACATAACCATAGCGGGGAATCAGATTGACCGGCGGGTGCTCGCCGTAGGCGGAAAATCAGGTATCGTAGCAAGTGGGAATATCAATATCCAGAACCACAACACGCTGGCTCGTGGTTATACCCAGAATGCCATTCTGGCCTCAGGTGGAATATACATCACTCCGCAAAACGACTGCCTATATGAGGCATATTCTCCCGTGGAACCTGTCAAAACACAAGGCTTGGGAATAATTCATCTGGTACGGCCCACTATGGTTTCGGGGACTTTGGCTGGACAATCCGGCATCTTCGACGGAGGTGGGCTTTTCAACATTGACACAAGTTTTGGCTTCGGTTCAAACGCTTACGTAGGATATGTGAAACTTCAGAAACCGTTCATTCAAACCATCACCGGTACTAACAATCCTTTCCTACTGAGAGGCAGTAACGGCAGCACTAAAACTGTGCTGCCGGGCGACACCATG
Organism: Sodaliphilus sp.; assembly: GCA_045112115.1. Lineage (GTDB taxonomy): Bacteria > Bacteroidota > Bacteroidia > Bacteroidales > Muribaculaceae > Sodaliphilus. The sequence continues at coordinate 2,734 of JBGUHM010000105.1, forward strand.
GTGGTGAATCTGGCACCTCTTCAGCCGTATCTCAACTACGACAATCCCGTGACCAAAATAAGCCTCGTAAGGAGAAATGGCAACAATAATACTTATATTGTCGACAAACAGGTGGTCAATGGCAACTCTTGGACCTACACTTTCACTCAGGACGATGTGAACTGCTTCTTGACTGCCGAAGTGGAAGTGGACGCTTACACTGATGTTCTACTGTCACGACAATATTATGTTCACAAACGTGAAAACTGGGTTTTCCCCACTAAGCCCACTCTGTCTTTCATCACGGGAAATGTGACTGCGACTAATGTCAGCTCCTCACAAGAGTATATTATATTGCCGCAGGAGCAGTTCAACCAGTTCCTGAACAACCCCGACGATGCCAACTGGTGGAAGAACGCACTCGTTCCCACTGGAAGCAGCCTCTCGATGGCGGGAACAATGGGGAAGGTCAACTACGTGGTGACGCGGTTCAAGGAAACCGACATCTATCTGGCAGGATACCGGCATGAACACGCTCAAATTCTGCTCGACAACACCAACATGACAAAAGGGCTATCGCTCGACGTTACGGCAATGGGTAGTAACAATTTCGCCGACAAGGAATACCTGAACGGATACGTTACATACACTACCAGGAAGAACGGCGTACTCAAGTTGACAATCAATCCCTTACCGGGTAACGCTACCGATTATGCGGGTATACGAGGCCAGGACTTCAGCATAGCCTACAGCGTCTCTAACGGTTCCGACTTATGCCAACTCTATGCCAATGCCGCTTGTACAACACCACTGAGAGAGAACGTGAGATACAAAACAGTGTATCTCAAGCCTATTGTGAGCGGAGGAAACCTTCTTGCGTTGAATGTTGGACTCTTCCCCGACAACGGCGGGCCAGACGACTGTATTGCTACCTCTTCGCTTTACCTCAACGTGAGCGAGGACGACGGCACCATACTGCCTTACACGTTGCTGATCAACAATGGCGACACGCTCATCAACCACAGCAACAGGGTCGAAGGCATTCCGTTCACCGTGTTCCCGGCAAGAGCAAGCCTGAGCGGTGATGTTACCGTGACTTACTATACGGTTCAGGGTCCTTTCCCCACGATAGCTTCTCAGGCTGCAAGACGCCCGTCTTTCACCGTCGACAAGGAGAATCGCACCATAACGCTGATTCCCAATACCAGCGATATGCTCATTAACCACACCTACTCGTTCACCGTAGCACACAAGGTGAACGGCCAGACCTACGGATATGGGTATCTGTTGGTTCGCGTGACCGAGAAGCCAATCTACAGCCTCGACATCGAGCCGAAAGAGGCTGTAATGGACCTCGGCTCAAAGCTCGATCTCAATATCACAAGCGATTTGGATGAGGCCTGGCGTGAATACAACACCAATGGCAGAACGACTTGCACCAGCAGCAACGAAGATGTGGCAACGGTGGCCTACGACAACAACAAGCGCACCTACGTCGTCACTATGACCAACAATCCGGAGCAAATAGGCGAGCAAGCAACCATCACACTCAATGTCAACGGTGTCGAAGCTTCATGCGTCGTGACAGCCTTTGGTGAGAAATATAATCTGACGGTAGATGGCGTACAGGTGCACACTGGCAACCGAGACGATGTGCTCGGCGACGGAAAGGTCTCATATTCAGGCGGTTCCACCGGCGGCACGCTCTCGCTCAACGGCGCAACCATCGGCAGTGGTGGCATCTTAAGTAGAATATATACGCTGAACATCGCCCTCAACAGAGAGAACAACATTAACGGCAAAGTGGAGCTTCGCGGCTGGAGCAACAGCATAGAGGGTAACGGAAAGATGATTGTCACCTCCAATGCCGGTCTTGAAGCATCCAACCTCAACGTAAGCGACGGCGCTAAGGTGGAGGTCAACGGCACAACCAAAGGTGTGTCGGTCTCTTTCGACCTCAGTGTACAAGGCAACGAGTCTTACATCATGGGGCTCGCCTCCAACTACGCATCGTTCTACGTAGGAGACAATATCTTCGGTATTATTGCCCAGCCGGCCACTGCTTACCATAACACCGCAACAGGTTACGTGGAGTTCCCCTCAGGTAACGCAGTTGCCCATGAGACCGTCAAAATCACTGGCCTTCCCACTGGAATCAGAGGCGACCTCAATGGAGACGGAAACGTCAACACCGGCGACATAAGCGAACTGTACAGGGCTTTGATGAACGGCATCAACGATCCCAAATACGACCTCAACGGCGACGGGAACGTCAATGCAGGCGATGTCAGCGAGCTCTACTTAATCATACTCGGCAACTGATTTGACACCTCGAAGACATTTCCCGGCTGACTGAGAACGATGTTTATTGAACGACCACCGCTGCTGTACCGCATGCTATTCCCTGAGACCGTTTGGCGACTGCACAAGCGGGAGCGCACGGTGTACCTTACCTTCGATGACGGCCCTATTCCCGAGGTGACGCCATGGGTGCTCGACACGCTCGACCGATACGGCGTGAAAGCCACATTCTTCCTCGTAGGGGAGAATGTGGAGCGGCATCCGGAACTGCTCGAGGAGATTCTCAAGCGGGGCCACACTGTGGGCAATCACACGATGAACCATCTTCAAGGCGCTCATGTGTCGACACGAGTCTATCTCCACAATGTGTTTACCGCCAAGGAGTTAATCCACTCCACATTGTTCAGGCCGCCGCACGGCCTGCTACGCTGGGCACAGAGCAAGGTGCTGCGTTCCCGCTTCGCCATCATCATGTACGACCTGGTAACGCGCGACTACAGCAAGAAGCTCAACGGCGAGCAGGTGCTCAACAACGTTAAGCGCTATGCCCGCCAGGGGTCGATTATCGTGTTCCACGACTCACTCAAGGCCGAGAAGAACATGAAATATGCCTTGCCACGCGCCATCGAGTGGCTGCGTGAGCAAGGCTATGATTTCGCCTCAATACCTATGTAAATAGGTTATTGTCAGAGCTTTAAGTCTTCCTCACTCTTAGGAGCAGGTGGATAGTCGGCTGTATAGTGCAGTCCGCGTGACTCTTTGCGCTCTTTGGCCTGGCGCATAATCAGATATCCCACATTGATGATGTTACGCAATTCGCATATTCGGCGCGACACGGTGCTCTCTTTGAAGAGTTTCTCGGTCTCCTCGTAGAGGATGTCGAGGCGGTTCCACGCGCGGTCGAGGCGCAGATTGGAACGCACGATTCCCACGTAGGTACTCATAATCTCTCCTACCTCCTTCTCGCTCTGGCTGATGAGCACCATCTCCTCGGGATGCTGCGTGCCGGCGTCGTTCCACTCAGGGATGTCGGTTCGGAAGTCATAGTGGTTATGGTTGGCTATAGCGTGTTGAGCGGCAGCCTCGGCGTAGACCACGGCCTCGATGAGTGAGTTGCTGGCCAGACGGTTGCCGCCATGCAGTCCGGTGCATGAGCACTCTCCGACAGCATATAGTCTCTTGATGCTCGAGCAAGCATTGAGGTCCACCTTAATACCACCGCACAGATAGTGAGCCGCGGGCACCACGGGGATGTAGTCCTTGGTGATATCGATACCTATCTCGAGACAATGCTTATATATGTTGGGGAAATGGTGCTTTGTCTCTTCGGGGTCTTTATGTGTCACGTCGAGGAAGACGTGGTCCTCTCCGCGCTGCTTCATCTCGCTGTCGATGGCTCTTGCCACGATGTCGCGTGGTGCCAACGACAGGCGCGGGTCGTATTTCTGCATAAACTCCTCACCGGCGAGGTTGCGCAACACGGCTCCGTAGCCTCGCATGGCCTCGGTAATCAGGAACGCGGGTCGGTCGCCCGGGTGATACAGTGCCGTGGGATGGAACTGCACAAACTCCATGTCCTGCACCGTGCCTTTTGCACGATAGACCATAGCGATACCGTCGCCGGTAGCGATAAGCGGGTTGGTGGTGGTGTGATACACGCTGCCAATACCTCCGGTAGCCATCAGAGTCACTCTCGATAGGAAGGTGTCGACCTTGCCGGTGTCCTGGTTGAGCACATAGGCACCGTAGCACTCGATGTCGCGAGTGCGGCGAGTCACGATTTTCCCCATATGGTGCTGTGTGAGAATCTCCACAGCGAAATGGTTCTCGTATACATCGATTCCCGGATGGCGCTTCACGGCCTCGACCAGCGACTGCTGGATTTCGTGACCGGTGTTATCGGCATGGTGTAGAATGCGGAACTCGCTGTGTCCGCCCTCACGGTGCAGGTCGAAAGTGCCCTCGTCGTTTTTGTCGAAGTTGACGCCCCACTCAATAAGCTGGTTTATTTGCTCTGGCGCACCTTTCACCACTTTCTCCACGGCCGCTGGGTCGCTGAGCCAGTCGCCCGCCACCATTGTGTCGTGTATGTGCTTGTCGAAATTGTCGACCAGCATATTTGTCACACTGGCTACGCCGCCTTGAGCAAGATCGGTGTTAGCCTCGTCCATAGTAGACTTGCATATGAGCGCCACCGAGCCGGTCTTCGCCACTTTCAGGGCGAAGCTCATTCCTGCCACGCCCGATCCTATGATCAGGTAATCGTATTTCTTTGTCATCTTGTTCTTTAGGTATAATGAATTGATTGTTAATGATTCGGTTTTGGCACAGCCGGCGGTTGCTGTTTCTCTTTCTTGAGAGGAGGCGGCACATTTTTCCCGTTGCTGATGGGAGCATTGGTTGCGGGCTTGCTGTAAGCCTCTTTGACCCTTTCCTGACTCTGCTGTTCAGGAGACCGCTCCTCAGTTGCCGTCGGCTCGTTATGCGTTGTTCCCTGATCCTCGTGGATATCGGGACCTAAAAAGTCGTCATCGTCAAAGTCATACATCTCCAGACTGTCGATGGCCAGGCTGTCGATGTCAAGACTGTCGGGTTCCATGGGCTCGTTACTGCACAATTCAGCCACGCGGTCGAGCATCTGGTCGTGAGAGAATCGCCTATGGAGGTCGATAAACGCCCGGTCGTTGAGCAGGCGGTTCATGAATGTGCCCACGATGGGCAAAGCCGTACGGCTTCCTTGTCCGAGCGCACCGGTGCGGAAATGAATCTGCCTGTACTCACCACCGACCCAGCATCCCACCACCAATCGTGGCGTTACAACCACGAACCAAGCGTCGGAGTGGTTGTTGCTCGTTCCGGTCTTAGCGCCGAAGTCGATATCGCCCGGCATATACTGGTTCATCGCCATCGACGTGCCGCCCACGTCGGTTCGTCCCGCCTCGAGCATCTTCAGCATGAAATATGCGGCACGATGAGAGATTGCCCTCACCGGTTCGGGTTTCACCTTCTTGCTCTCGTAGACGAGTTTCTTGTCGCCGTCGGCATCGGTCTGGTAGATACGCGTCACCAGCACGGGCTCAATCATCATGCCGTCGCGCACGACGGTACTGTATCCGTTCACCAGGTCGAGCAGATTGACATCGCTGGCACCCAGGTTGAGAGCCGGTGTCTCGTCGAGCGGACTGTTGATACCCATGGCAACTGCTGTTGCAGCCACGCGGTCGACGCCTACATCGTCGCCAACCCTCACCGCCACGGTATTCACGCTCTGTGCGAAAGCTTGACGCAAAGTCATGTCGACGCCCGAGAATCGTCCGTTGGCGTTATGTGGCGCCCAATGCTCCAGCTCGTTGGTTTGCTTGTTGCGCACCAGAGTGTCGAACGCCTGATCGCGTCGTCGGTCGCAAGGTCGCATACCGTTCTCCATTGCCGCGGCATAGACAAAGAGTTTGAACGTGGAACCGGGCTGGTGCTCGGCTCTCACCTTGTCGTATTTCCATGTCTTGTAGTCGACATCACCCACCCATGCTTTCACCTCACCGGTGACGGGGTCCATTGCGACCATGCCGCAATGCATGAAATGGAGCATGTATCTCACCGAATCGATGGCACTCATCTCGGCATCGTGTCCACCGTTATAGTCAAACAGGTGGACCTTTCGTTTCTTGTTCAGATAGTACTCTATCGAGTCGTAATTCTCGGTAAACTGTGCCTCGAGTTGCTTGTAGTAATCGCTGCGTTCCACGGCGTTCTGCAAGAAACCGTCGATAACGTTACCATCTTCGTCGACCCAGCAATCCTTGCCACCCCAGTGGTCGTCGAAACTGTCTTGGATGCGTCGCATCTGGTCGGTGACGGCACTCTCGGCATGTCGTTGCACGCGCGTGTCGAGAGTGGTGTGTATTTCCAGACCGTCGGTGTATAAGTCGTATCCGTCGTCGGCGCACCAGTCCTTGAGTTCATCGATGACAGCCTGCTTGAAGTAAGAGCCAATTCCGCTGGTCTCTTCCTCGGGGGTGTATTGTATTCCGAGCGGCAATGCGCTCAGAGAGTTGTACTCCGCTTGAGTGAGGTGCTTGTGGTCCAGCAGGTTATGCAGCACCACGTTGCGCCGCTTGAGGCAGTTGTCGGGGTTTCGCCTGGGGTTGTAGAGCGTTGTTCCCTTGAGTATACCCACCAGCACAGCGCACTGGTCGGTGGTCAACTCCTTGGGGGTGGTGTTGAAGTACACTTTAGCCGCCGTTTTGATACCGTAAGCGTTGTTACCGAAGTCAACTGTGTTGGCATACATCTCAAGGATTCGCTGTTTGTCGTTGTACACCAGCTCCACCTCGGTGGCAAGAATCCATTCCTTGGTCTTCATAATTACCAAGCTGACACCAGGAATCTTTCCGAGCAGTCCGGTGGAGGTCTTACGCACACGGAACATATTTTTCACAAGTTGCTGGGTAATGGTGCTTGCTCCACGTCCTTTTCGATGGACCACCATATCCTTTACTGCAGCCCCAAGCCCCTGGAAATCGATACCTTTATGTTCATAGAAACGTTCGTCCTCGGTGTCGATAAGAGTCTGGAAAAACATTGGATTGACGTCTTCGTACCTCACCGGGGTTCGGTTTTCGCTGAAGTATTTACCGATGAGCACACCATCGGCGCTGTAGACATAGGATGCGTTAGCTGTCTTGGGGTTCATTATTTCGCTCAACGAAGGCGATGACCCGAAAAGCCAGAGGAAATTAGTAGCCACCATGACCAAATAGATGATAAACAGCGAAATCATGGTGCCAATCACAGCCAGAGTCTTCACATACCACGGCCGACCGCGGTACAAACCTTTATACCACGACCAGAAGCGGTGCCACCACTCGCGCATCTTGTGCCAGAGCCACAAAAGCGCTTTGCCTGTTTTCTGTAGCCAGGGTGCCATATCAAAAATGACGAATCAACGCCGCAAAATTAATAAAAAGATTCCAATAATAGCAAAATCATCACAGATTTTCAACGTAAAAACGCAATACGACGCTGATAAACGCTGATAAACGCCCGCTCTGCTCGCTGACAAATCGCTCACTTTCGTTCGCTGAGGAATCGGCGGCGGAGACGCCTGGGGAATTGCGCTTTGCGAGCGTTGGACAGTGGGCACGGCGCTGCGCGCATGAAGGATGTAATACATGGGACAGTGGTTTTGTGACTATGTTTGTGGGCTCGGAGTTCTCAGAGTTCTCGGAGTTCTCGGAGTTCTCGGAGAGGCGGCTTTGCCGCCTGGGACACTTGTTGTGACTATGTTTCTGACTATGCTCGTGACTATGCTCGTGACTATGTTGGGGGTGGGCATGGGGTGCTTTTTTGCAAAGATAATGGGGTTGAGGGTGCGGGACTATAGCAATAATAAAAGTAAAGAGAGACAGTGGGATTGGGCAAGATTTTTTGCGTGAAAAGCAACGTTTTTCATCCTTTTTTCATCCTTTTCTACTTTTATTAAAAATTAACGGTAAAAGTTTGTGGCTAAACCAAAAAAAATAACTACCTTTGTCGTGCGTATATCCGCACGATTCGTAAACCTATTGAATTTATTAAATTAACTTATATTATTAACCAAAACATTAACTAACAAAGTATGAAGAAATTATTATCTCTGCTTCTTGTTGCTGCATGCTGCTTGTCGGCTGCAGCTACCGATGTGACTTTTGTCGCTGGCACAACCGTAGGTAACAACACCTCGGCTCAAGGCGCTGATGAGATGTCGCTTGGCGGTGTTACTATCTCCACCACAGCAGGTGGCTTCAACTGCTCCGGTAATGCTTACCGCCTGGCCAAGAACTCGGTCACTACGATTTCATGCGCAAGCAACATTACCAAGGTTGTCATGACCTGTATCGACAAGGTTGGCACCACGAGCTACGGCGGTGACGGCTTTACCGCAATGGACGGCATGACCGTAAGCGACGACACAAAGACCGTTACCTGGACGGGCAACGCCACCAGTGTAGCCTTTACTGCAGGTGGCCACCAAGTCCGTGCCACCCAAATCGTTGTGACTATCAGCGGCGAGGCTGGAGTTGGCGCCCCCACATTCAGTCCTGAGCCCGGCACCTATTACAGTGCTCAAAATGTCACCATTTCGGCTGAATCTGGTGCTACCATCTATTACACCACTAACGGCAACGACCCGACCACTTCGAGCAGCGTTTACAGCGCCCCGCTGAACATTGCTCAGACTACCACAATTAAGGCTATTGCTGTGAAAGACGGCAAGACCAGTAGCGTTGCTACCGCTGAGTATGTAATCAGTTCAGTCAACACTGTTGCCAACATCGCAGCCTACAAGGCTCTCGAAGATGGTGCTGTTGCAGCGATCAACAACAAGTTGAACGTGTACTACGCCAGCGGCAGCAACATTTATGCAAAGGACGATAGCGGCTACATCTGCCTCTATACCAAGAGTGGCAACGCCTCAGTAAAGGCCTACAAAGCTGGTGACGTGATTCCCGCCGGTATTGGTGGAACCAAGGCTGTCTATCGCAATTACATCCTCGAGATGACCGACGACTTCTTCAATGTACAGGCCGCAACCGAGAAGGCCACTGTTGAGCCCGAGGTTGTTGGTTGTAGCTTTGTCACTGTTGATAACTGCTTGCACTACATCCGCATCAACAACGTTACCATCACCGCTCAAGAGACCGAGAAGTACTACACCGTTAAGGATGCCAACAACAACGAATGTACTGCTTATGGCAGCTCATTACCTACCGGCAACTTTGACTACATTATCGCTATGATCACTGTCTATAACGACGCTCCGCAGCTTACCGTTATTGAAACCGCTGCTCCCCCGACAGATATCGACAACTTGGGTGCTCTTCCCACTGAGGAAGACGGAGTGACTTACAACATCACCAACCCCGTTACCGTGATTGCCCAGAGCGGTCCGCAACTGTATGTCAAGGATGAGAGTGCCTTCATGCTTGTTTACGACAAGAACGGCAAGATTACCCGTGAGTACAAGAATGGTGACGTTGTCAGCGGTGCTAACGGTGTGTTGAGCATCTACAACGGCTTGAGCGAGATTATCCCCGCTAACGACTTCGGCGAGGCTGTTGCCGGCCCGGCCGTTGAGCCCGAAGCTTATCCCATCGAGGAGGTTTCTACCGACATGATGCACCAGTATATCAAACTTTTGAGCGTGACTATGGACAGCGTTGCCAACACTCAGGGCCGCAACTTCACCCTTACCGATGAGACTGGTAACATTGTGATGCGCATCAATGGCTTTGATGTTGTTGCTCCGACTGACCTCGACGGTCACGTCTTCAACGTAACTGGTTTCGTAGCCCTGTACACCAACAAGAACGGAACCACACTTCAGATTTATCCCACCGAGATTGAGGACCTGACCGCTGGTATCCTTGGCGACCTCAACGGTGACGGCAACGTGAACACCGGTGACGTGAGCGCGCTCTATACAGCCCTTCTTGCCGGCTCGACTGAATCGAAGTATGACCTCAACCTCGACGGCAATGTGAACACCGGCGACGTGAGCACACTCTACTCAATTATCCTTGGTAATTGATAGGTATAGAGTTTATTCACCAACAAATATCCAAAGCCCTGCCCAGTAAAGCCTGGCGCAGGGCTTTGTAAATAAACCCGAATCGGGATAAAAACAATACCAACGTTATGAAAATTGTGATTTCAACGGGCGCCGGAGTGAGTGCCGAAAGCGGAATGCCCACCTACCGCGACGCCAACGGACTATGGGAGAACTACCCTGTAATGGAAGTGGCCAGCCACGAGGGCTTTGTTCGCAACCCAGAACTTATTCACCGGTTCTACAGTGACATGCGTACCAAGCTGGCCAATGAGATTGAGCCCAACGATGCCCACCGCACACTGGCGTTGCTCGAGCGTTACCATGATGTCCACGTTATCACGCAGAACGTAGACGACCTTCATGAGCGCGGCGGCTCAAGTAACGTGCTGCACCTTCATGGTGAATTGATGAAGGTCAGGTCGATGCGTCACCGCGAGCGCGTATATCAATTGCCGTGCGCCGAGCTGACCGACAAAGGCTTGGTAACGACCGTAGACACACGCGACAGCTACGGCGACGCCGTGAGGCCGCACATTGTGTTTTTCGGTGAGGATGTACCCAATTTCGAGCCGGCCGTAACCCTTGCGAGCCAGGCCGATGTATTCGTGATAATAGGCACATCGCTCGTGGTGTACCCCGCCGCCGCGTTGCTGCACTACGTTCCCTCAAATGCTAAAATCTACTACATCGATCCCCGACCAGTTGCTGTTCCCGACAATGTCCATGTAATAGCCGAGAAAGCCACCATAGGCGTGAAGCAACTCCTTGAAGAGCTTGGCGTGTAAGAAATTCTCTCCAGAGACTTTTAAAGGACATAAACTCCTATAACTCAACTTACTTCGCGGAATGCACCTGATCTCTACGGAGTCATGGAGTTAATGGAGTTTATTTTTTAAATACCGCTCCTATAACTCAACTTACTTCGCGGAATGTGCCTAATCTCTACGGAGTCATGGAGTTAATGGAGTTTATTTTTTAAATGCCACTCCTATAACTCCTCAACTTCGCGGAATGCGTCTAACCTCTACGGAGGCTGGGAGTTAAGGGAGTTTATTTTTAAATGCAACTCCTACAACTCCACTAACTCCGTAGAATGTTCTCAAATTTGTTTCAAAAAAATGTTCAAAAATCTATGCCCTTGGTTATATGCAGAAAGGGCGTTTCCGATTGGAAACGCCCTCTTTGTCGGTTACGTGTAACTGTAGTTACTCGTAGGGTAAGATGGATTAGCGCTCGATAACGCTGGTGGGGATAACCTTCTTGCCGTCGATGATGTACATCTGGCCGGGCTCTGCGCGGTTAACCTTAACACCCATCATGTTGTAGATACCCTTCTGAGCAGCGGGAACCTCGTTAGCATTGATCACCTCGATCTGCGAAACGATACCGTCCTTCTTGTACAGTTTCAGCTTGACATCGGTCATGGGCTGATAGATCACGTCGTCAGCGATGCAGCTCCAAACGGTCTTAGCGGGGTTACCGATAAGGGTAGCGTAGTTTGTACCGTCATTCATGTTGGTGCAGTTGAGAACAACACGCATGAAATCTTTCTGGCCTTCGGGGAAGGTGCCATAGCCATTCTGACGTGCGCTCAGAGAGTGGTCGAGGTTAACGAACAACTCACCAGCTGCGTTCATAGAAGTACCGTTGTTGATGCGCGAATTAACGTTCTTAGCAGTTACGCCAAGGCCTGCGAGCATGTCATCATCGATAACACCGAGTTCATCGGTATCGGGATCGGGAACAACAGTTACATTCTCAGGAAGAGCGATAGTAGCCTGGAACACGTCGCAGTTAGCGGGGAACAGACCACTTACGATAACATTAACAGCGTCCATCGACTGGCCAGCCTCATCGAGGAGACGGAGCTGGAAGGGATACTCATCGGTGTCGACGTTGGTAACTGCATAGGCGTTGAGGCCCATAGCAGCGATTGCGATAAGAGTAAAAATTTTCTTCATACCGTACGGATTAATTAATGAATAAAACTTTGTTAATTAAATTGTTTATTGAATAATTTTGGTTTAATATTGAGCAAGTTATCATATCGAAACACACGCATACAGGCAACGAAAACGCACCTATCAGGTGATATTTCAAGTGCAAAGTAAATACATTTTTTCATACCGTGCAAATATTTCGACAATTTTTTTTCAAAAAAAATGTAAAAAACACGTTTTTAACAAAAAAACGATTTACCGAGCGAAGCAGATTTCACTGGTTATTCATCCTCTACCGTGCTTTGCTGTCAATTATTATAGTGACCGGCCCGTCATTGATGAGGGCCACCTTCATGTCGGCACCGAATACACCCCGTTCTACCGGTCGCGGCAGCAGTTCCGAGAGTCGTTGGCAAAATTGCTCGTAAAGCGGTATAGCGATGTCCCGTCCGGCCGCGTGGATATAGCTTGGCCGGTTTCCTTTTCGAGTGAGAGCGTGCAGGGTGAACTGACTCACGACGAGCACGTCGCCGTCGGCCTCGACCACGCTTCGGTTCATCACTCCTTCGTCATCGTCGAAAATACGCAGTGCCGCGGTTTTTGCGGCGAGGTATTCAATATCGCTGATGTTGTCGTCGTGGGTAATGCCCAGCAACACAAGCATTCCGTGTCCAATAGCCGCGGTCACCTCACCATCGATGGTCACCGAAGCCTGTTTTACCCGTTGTATTACTATTCTCATGATTTTATGCTATTTACCTGTTATAATGGAGCGTATTTCGTTGAGTTTGTTGAGCGCCTCCACTGGCGTGAGGTTGTTGATGTCGACATTGAGGATCTCATCTCGCACCTGCGACAGTGTCGGGTCGTCGAGTTGGAAGAACGACAACTGGTAACCTCCAGTCCGTCCACCCGTTGCCACATCGTTGAGAGCCTGTTTCGACGCTATGTCCTGATTGTCGCGGTAAGCGCTCTCGAGTTGTTTCAGCACGTCCTCGGCTCGCTTGACAATCACTTTTGGCAACCCGGCGAGTTTAGCCACGTGAATACCAAAGCTGTGTTCGCTACCGCCCTTGACCAGTTTTCTCAAGAACACGACCTTTCCGTCGATTTCCTTCACGCTCACGTTATAGTTGGCAATACGCTGGAAAGTGCGCTCCATCTCGTTGAGTTCATGATAGTGTGTTGCGAACAGCGTCTTGGCGCGCGCCCTCGACTCGTGGATATACTCCACAATCGACCAAGCGATGGATATACCGTCGTAGGTGCTGGTACCTCGTCCAAGTTCGTCGAATAGCACGAGCGATCGCTCGCTTAGGTTGTTGAGAATCGATGCCGCCTCGGTCATCTCCACCATAAACGTTGACTCCCCGAGCGATATATTGTCGCTGGCTCCCACGCGTGTGAAAATCTTGTCGACGATGCCTATGCGGGCCTTCTCGGCAGGCACGAACGAGCCAATCTGGGCCATAAGCGTGATGAGAGCGGTCTGTCGCAGCAGCGCGCTCTTACCGGCCATGTTAGGTCCAGTGATGATAATTATCTGCTGATCGTCGTTCGAGAGTCGGATATCGTTTGGCACATATATCTCGCCCGGTGGCAGCTGCCTCTCAATCACCGGATGCCGTCCTCCGGTAATCTCAATCTCGAGCGAATCGTCGACCTCGGGCCGGAAATACTTGCCCTCGGCGGCGGCCCGCGTGAACGACAGCAGACAGTCGAGCTGTGCCACGAGTGCGCTGTCGCTCTGTATGGCGGGTATATAATCACCCACGGCGCTCACCAGTTCGTTGAACAGTTGTTGCTCAATAATGAGTATTTTCTCCTCGGCGCCGAGTATTTTCTCCTCGAGTTCCTTGAGTTCCTGAGTTATGTATCGTTCGGCATTGACCAGCGTCTGCTTTCGCACCCATTCCTGAGGCACCTTGTCCTTGTGGGTGTTTCTCACCTCTATATAGTAACCGAACACGTTGTTGTATCCGATTTTCAGGCTGGGGATTCCTGTACGCTCGCTCTCGTCACGTTGCAGACGCATCAGGTAGTCCTTGCTCGAGTGGGCTATTTCCCGCAATTCGTCGAGAGTGTCGTCCACGCCGTTGAGAATAACGTTACCGCGGTTGACCATAGCCGGCGCGTCGGGGTTGACTTCGCGCTCGATGCGCTCGCAAATGCGCTGACAAGGGTTGAGCCTATCGCCGAAAGAGCGCAGCACCTCATTTTCGCTGTCGGCACATAGAGCCTTTATCGGCTCCGTTGCCCGCAAAGCGTTTCTGAGCTGCACCACTTCGCGTGGTGTGACCCGTCCGGTAGCCACTTTCGACACCAGCCGCTCCATGTCGCCTATCAGTTCGAGCTGCTCCTTTACAATCTCTCGTGCCTGCGGCACCTTAAATAAATACTCCACCACGTCGAGCCGGCGCTCGATGGCCTTGATGTCCTTCAGCGGGAAGATTACCCATCGGTGCATCATGCGTCCTCCCATGGGAGTGATGGTTCGGTCGATTACATCGAGCAGACTCTTTCCGTCCTCGCTCATGGGTTCCACGAGTTCGAGGTTGCGGACGGTGAACTTGTCGAGTCTGACGAAGCGCTCGGCCTCGATGCGCGCAAGCGAGGTGATATGCTTCACCTGAGTGTGCTGAGTGATGTCGAGATAGTGCAGAATGGCGCCAGCGGCTATTACCGCACAGTCCATCTCCTCGACACCGAATCCCTTCAGACTCTGAGTCTCGAAGTGCTTGAGTAGTCTCGACCGTGCCGCATCGGTGGTGAACACCCAGTCGTCGAGTTCGAAGGTGAGGAATCGCGACGAGAACGACTCGCCGAAGCGCTTACGCTGCTTATGCTCGATGAGCACCTCTTTTGGCGCGAAATTAGTTATGAGTTTGTCGACATACTGCACGTCGCCCTGGGCTGCGAGAAACTCACCGGTGCTGATGTCGAGCAACGACAGTCCGCAGTTTCCCCGGTCGAAATGCACCGCTGCGAGGAAGTTGTTCTCTTTTCGGTCGAGAATGGTGCCACCCACCACCACACCCGGCGTCACCAGTTCGGTGATGCCACGTTTGACCAATTTCTTAGTGAGTTTCGGGTCTTCGAGTTGGTCGCATATGGCCACACGCTTGCCGGCGCGCACGAGACGCGGCAGGTAGGTGTCGAGCGCGTGGTGCGGGAAACCCGCCATCTCGGTGTCGGCCGCGGCACCGTTGCTACGTCTGGTGAGCGTTATTCCGAGAATCTCGCTTGCCGTGATGGCATCGTCGCCGTAAGTTTCGTAGAAGTCACCCACACGAAAAAGCAGCACCGCGTCGGGATGTTTGGCCTTCATCTCGAGGAACTGTTTCATCATGGGTGTCATCACTATCGTTTTTGCCATTACTAATTATATAATATATGTGTCGTGTTTATATTCCCGCCAAGTCGCGGTAGATGTCGAGGGCGTTCTTCATATCGTCCTCGCTTACGGTGTTGTCGACGCTGGCGTCGCCATAGTGGCAGAGCAGCGTGCAGTTTATTTCGCCCGCACGGCTTTTCTTGTCGTGCTGCATGATACGCAGCAACCCGGGGTAGTCGTCGCAGGTCACCTGCGGCGCGCCGTAAGTGCTTTTCACCCATGCCGACAAGCGGTAGAGAGCCGTGCTCGAGAAACCTTTCAACAAATGCGACAGCACTGACTCGACGACCAGCCCCCAAGCCACGGCACATCCGTGCGGCACGGTGCCACCACGTTCCATCGACAGCGCCTCGAACGCATGGCCCACCGTGTGGCCCAGGTTCAGCACCCGCCGTTCGCCATTCTCAAGTGGGTCGCGCTCGACAATGGCTCGCTTCACCTCCACCGAAGCCTCGAGCAACGTCAGCAGCCGGTCGAGGTCCAGATGATCGAAGTCGAGGTCGAGCAGCGTGTTCACCTCGGCCTCGCCGGTGAGCATGGCGTGCTTAAGCATCTCGGCGAAACCCGAGCGGAGCTCCTGCTGCGGAAGAGTGTCGAAAAAGCACGTCGAGACCACCACAGCGTCCGCCGGCGCGAAAACGCCTATCTCGTTCTTCAGTCCGCCGAAGTTCACGCCCGTCTTTCCTCCCACAGCGGCATCGACCGCTCCGAGTAGCGTCGTGGGCACGTTGACAAACCGCATCCCCCGCTTGAACGTTGCGGCGGCAAAGCCTCCCAGATCGGTCACCATTCCTCCGCCCAGGTTCACCAACAGCGAACGCCGCGTGGCGTTTCCGTCCTGTAGCGCGCGCCACACCTCGCGCAGTGTGTCGACCGTCTTATTGTCGTCGCCCGCGGGGACAGTAATCACAGCGGCGTCCTTTATTGTCCGGCAATCGGCGAGTCTCGGCAACACAAGCCGCGAGGTGTTATCGTCGACGAGCACAAACACGCGGCACACGCCATCGCAGCCGCCGACCACACGGTCGACAGCCCGTCCGACGTCGTTGCTGAAAATCACCTCCTGCCGCATAACCGCTACACTTCTTTTGCCCAGGCCGCACGCTGTGCGGTAAACCACTCAGGGCAGGCACCTTGGCTCGAGATTCAGACTCGAATCACAGGTTGCCGTCAGCTATTTACAATAATTCAGCGAGGAGTTCGGGAAGAGCGTCGGCAAAGGCTTGCATCGAAGGGTATACGATGTCGGCACCGGCGCGAGCGAGGTCTTTCTCGGCAATGGGTCCGGTGGTGACTCCGATGGTGAAGCATCCGGCGGCATGACCGGCCTGCACACCCAGCGGCGCGTTCTCAATCACGAGGCACTGGTTGCCTTTTGCACCGGCTTTGGCCATGCCCTTGAGATATGGCTCGGGATTGGGTTTTCCGCGCTTTACATCGGCGCTTGTTATTCTCTCGTCGAAGATGCCGTCGTAGTCGTTGGCAATGCGGTCGAGAATCGAC
This sequence comes from Sodaliphilus sp., assembly GCA_045112115.1. Classification (GTDB taxonomy): domain Bacteria; phylum Bacteroidota; class Bacteroidia; order Bacteroidales; family Muribaculaceae; genus Sodaliphilus. Next base: position 19,442 of record JBGUHM010000105.1, read on the forward strand.
TGCTGCCCGGAGCCTGTGACCAGCACGCATTTCACACCTGCTGCTTTGAGGCTCTTCAGCAGTTCGAGCGTGCCTGGCATGAGTTCGGGCTCACCGAGTTCCTGGAAATATCGTCCTTTCACCTTGTAAAGAGCGGCAGCCTCGTCGTCGGTGACGTTTTTTCCGGCTCCGTTCTTGAACTTCATTTTGATGATGTCCTCGCCGGTCATTCCTTCGTAGAGATAGAATTCGTCGCGAGTGCATTTAATGCCGTTTTTCTTCATCAGTTTCACCCAGGCCCGAGTGTGGTTCTTCATTGAGTCGTAGAGCACACCGTCCATGTCGACGAGGGCCGTGGTGACGTGGATTTCCTTGTTGCCGGTGTATTTGAGGTACCCGGCGATAGCGTCTTGTATTTTAGTCATTGTTTGATTAGGTTATTTGTCGAAGAAATCGAAGAAATAGTAGGCTGCGATGCGCAGCATCGACACGCCGTGAGCGTAGCCTATGGTTTTGCCGTCCTTGTCGGTGACCTTTCCGCTGGCACGGTCGATGTTTCCCAGGAAATTGCTCTCGCCGTCGTTGACGTTTCCGTCGATGGTGAGATAACCGATTCTCACGTCCTCAGTGTTATAGATGTTGAGGTCGTTGCCGAGTCGTCCTGTCACCTCTCCCTTCTTGTTGGCCACGGTGCCGTCGGTGTTGAAGAAACCGATTGCGACGTATTTGTCGTTTCGCACGGTGCCGTTGGGCGAGATTTTCCCGATGTAGTTGTACTCGCCGTCGCGCAGCGACTGTGCCGAGACATTTGTTGCCGTAATCACGGCGAAGGCCATCAGGACCATTGTGAATATGTATCTCAAAGTTTTCATCGCTTTTTTTGTCTTTTTGATTGTCGGTTTGGGTTGTTGGTTTAATTGCTCATGACGAAAAGTGACTTACGGGTTGTTGACCACGTTTTTCGGAGTGCCTGCCAGATATGCCGCCACGTTGTCGATAAGGGCGACCATGAGTCGGTCGCGGGCCTCGAAGGTGGCCCAGCCCAGATGCGGTGTGAACCAGCAGTTGGGCACGTGGAGCAGCGGGTTGGACTTAGCTGGAGGCTCCGGCCACACGACGTCGAGTGCTGCACCGGCAATCTGTCCGTTGCGCAAAGCTTCGGCCAGGTCGTTCTCCACGACCAATGCTCCGCGGCTGGTGTTGATCAGGCGCGCCGTGCGCTTCATGAGCGACAGTCGCCGAGCGTCGACCATGCCGTGGGTCTCGTCGTTAAGCGGGCAGTGCAGCGTTACCACGTCGCTCTGAGAGAAGAGCGCGTCGAGGCTTTCGGCCTTCTTCATTCCGTCGGGCAAGTCGTTCTGGTCCTTGCTTGTGTAAACCAGCACTTTCATACCCAATGCCTGTGCAATACGGGCCACTGTGCTGCCTATATTTCCGAAGCCCACAATGCCTATGGTCTTGTCGTACAGCTCGATGAGCGGGCGGTCTACATAACAGAAGTCGCCGCAGTCGCTCCACTTCCCCGATCGGGCGTCGCGCGTGTAGTGGTCGACCTGCATCGTCATGTTGAGCAGGTGTGCTATGGCGAGCTGCGCGACACTGGCGGTGCTGTAGGCCGGGACATTGGTGACTGTGATGCCGTGTTCGTCGGCAGCTTTGACGTCGATGATGTTGAAACCGGTAGCAATCACGCCGATGTAGCGCAGGTTCGGCAATTTCTCGATGTCGCTGCGCGAGAACGGGATTTTGTTGGTGAGGATAATTTCGGCGTCGCCGCAGTGGTCGAAGAAATCGGCGGGGGCTGTGCGGTCATATATTGTGCAGTCGCCCAATCGCTGAAGCGGTTCCCACGAGAGGTCACCCGGGTTGTTGACATATCCGTCAAGTACTACTATTTTCATTGTTACTTGTCGATTTTAATGGCTTGTATAGTGCCTAATTTTTTCATTATGATTTGAGAAGGTGTGCCGCGATAGTACACTTTGCCTGTGCCGGCGCCACGCACGCTCAGTTCGCCTCCCGCCACAAAGCATCCTATAGTGCCGGAGCCCACCACACGGCACTGCGCCTCATGGGCAATCAGTTCGTCGGCCTGAATCACGCCCGAGCCCAGATTGCGAGCGTTCAGAGTCTCGCAGTTGCCGCGTGCCACGACAGTGCCGCGTCCTGTGACGATGCGCAGCTCGAGCAGGTCGGCGTCGACGTCTTCGAGTACGATTCGTCCGTTGTCGGAAAGCGAGGCATTGATTTTCGGCTGATGGGTGTTGGAGACCACACGAATAGTGCTGTCGCCCTCGTTGCGCACTTTACACAACCACGACGAGTAGACGCGCAATGTCGGCAATTCGGCCCGGGCCGCTATCTCCTTCTTCAACTTGACAGAGAGTTCACCCTTTCCATTGTTTCGCAGCACGACTCCGGCTGCCACGTCGGTTGGTGCCTCGAAGACCACCACCCCGGCCGAGTCGGGCAAGGCTCGGTATTCCACGCTGATGTCGCTTGACACCTTCAACTCGCAGAAATCGCCCACGTTCATGACATGGGGGACCGTCTGTGCCACGACCGCAATAGCCGTCAGAGCCATGGCCAATGAGAGCCATCGCAGGGCGCTGTTGTTAGTTTTTTGGCGGGTCATAATTCTCGTTTTCTGTTAAAGGTTTGTATCAATCAGTTGCAAATATAGCACATTTTCATGCAAGAGCCAAATTTTTGAGCTTAAACTTACTCAACACGCTTAAAGAAGACCAATTTCGCGTCGTTGAACACTGTGGGATGGAAAATCATCGCGTATTCTCGCAACAGCACGTCGGGGTGGAACGGGAAACGGTCGAAGAAATGGGTTTTGCCCGTGTCGCAGATGTAAACATTGCGGCGCTTGAAGGCTTCGAACTCACTGTTCAGCTTATGCTGTGCACGCAGATCGTCGAGCGATTGTATACCCATCGACTTGATGAGCCACACGTCGGCTTGCTGGGCTTTGGCGAGCACCTGGTTGAAGTCGAGAGTGAGAGACCCGGTGTGGTTGTCGTCGGCCCAAGGATAGTCGCCGCCGGCGTCCTGAATGAGTAGCGCCATGTAGCTTTTTCCACCGGGCACGTTCCACACTCCGCTTATCACACTCTCGGTGAGCACCATAGGCCTTTTCTTCACCTTCTTCGCTATTTCGTCGCGCGTGGCGTTGTAATTCTTCACCACCTCGTTATAGATGCTGTCGGCTTGAGCTCGCTTGCCCACCAGTTCACCGTAGAATTTAATCCACTCGGCACGTCCCAGCGGGGTGTTCTCCATATAGTCGGCACACTCGATGATGGGTATGTCGAGCTTGGTGATTTGGCCGTAAGTGGCGTCTTGGTAAGGCGACAGCAGGATTGCGTCGGGAGTCATGGAAATCACCTTCTCCACCAGCGGCGACATAGACGAACCGCAGTCGGTGATTGTTCCGTCTTTCAGACCTTTGGCTATACGGTCGTCGTTGAAATATTGCGCGTCGGCCACACCCTTGACGGCATCAGCGGCACCAAGTTCGTCGAGCACACCGGAGTGAACACTCGAGTAGACGATAGCGCTGTCGAGCGGCACGCGCACCACAGTGCCCTCGGGCAGAGAAGCCGGCTGAGGCTTGTTGCGGTCGACGAGCACATACTTGTGGAGCACGCGTCCTTTCTGCTTGCTCCAGGGGTCGGTGACAGTCACCAGCGTGTAGTCTTTCTCGTGCTGGATTTGGAGCAGCGAAGCTTCGGTGATTTCGTTATTTTCGAGCGTGGAGTCGCCCTTTCCGCCGGCACAGGATACCAGTGCCAACAGTGCGACAAACAGCAATATTATCGATTTGGGTCTAAACATTATCAATTTCCTAATATTATTCCATAGAGGGTGGAGACGTCGCCGGTGTTCACGTTACCGTCGCCGTTGAGGTCGTATAGGGAGTCGGTCGAACCGTTCAGCAACGCCTGGTAGAGAGCGCTCACGTCGCCGGTATTCACCTGTCCGTCGCCATTGAGGTCGCCTCTGGGTGCTACCGGCTCGGGGTCGCTGGAATAGACAAACGAGATGGGCTCGCAGTAGGCGGTGCGCAACAGGTCGCCGGCCTCGTTGAGATAGCTGACAAGCGCACGGGCGTAATAGGTATTGCCGTCGATGAGCAGTTTGCTGCCTATCTTAATCTCGCTGGCTTGTTTCGTTGTGTGGTTCACGCGATTGGTGGTGGTTTCGATGAAGCGTGTCCGTCCGAACGTTTTAGTCGATGAAATCTCGATGGTGTAGGACTGTGCCGCTGCCTGCGGCTGTATCGTCAGGTATTGGTCGCTGTAAAGCGTGCCGCCATCGACCGGTACGGCAAACACCGGTACTTCGCCAATGAGGAACGAGGTTGTGATAATCACCGTCGGGGTCACGCGTTGTGTGCCCTGATCGGTAGTGACCCTCACCCGCAGATAATACTTTGTGCCGGCAGCCAGGACGAGTTCGGGTATGACCGCCTCGCCAGTGGCCGACGTCGTAGAGTAAGCAATATCGGAGAAAGCCTCGTCGACGGCGATCTCAACAGTGGCTTCGTTCTGGATTCCGGCGGTATGCCACACCAGCGTGAACGCCGGGTTGACATCGGTGGCACCGGTAGCGGGATAGGTTATGGCAAACACCTGCGGTATGAATTTCGACACCACGCTCACGCCATCGGCGTAGCCTTCGGCGCACGCGCGCACACGCCAGTAGAAGTCGTGCGGCTGCAGGTTGCCCAGGTCGGTCGAAAGAATCTCGGTGCCGGTAGTCACCTTGCGCGCCACAATGTCGTTCATCGCCTCGTCGGTAGCCAGTTCCACCATATAAGCCTGCGCTCCGTTAACGGCCGTCCACGACAGCGTGCACGGGTCGTCGGTGAGTTCGCCGTAGGCCGGAGTGAGCAGTGCGGGAGCGGCGAGCGCGTCGAGCCCGCCTGTATTGAGAATGGTTGGAGTGAACTCGTTGTTCATCCTGTCGAGCGGTGCCACGGCGTAGTGGTATCCGTAATGGAACTGCTCGGGCAGGACGTATTCAGTGTCATAGGACATTCCTACCAGATACTGCACCGAGGCGTCGAATTCGTTATCGTCCATCGAGTTGGGGATGGCATAGACAGTATATTTGTAGTTGTCGAAGCCCGTCCACGACAAACAGTGGTCGCTCACCCGTAGGTTGCTCACCAAACCCGGGTCGGTACCGGGTTTCCACGACATGGCTGGCGGCAGGGCGGCGTAGGCGAAGGTGGTGTTGGTCAAATATCGCGCCAACTCGCAGCGTGGATTGTTCATGCGGTAGAGGTATTTCGCCGAGTAGAAAATCGAACCGGGAGCGCCGTCGATGTTGCTGGTGCGAGTGAGTTCCACCTCGTTGGCTATTTCACGGTGGTCGCCCTCGTCGCTGCTGCCCGAAATATCGGAAATCGACTCACTGATATATACGTGCCGGCCGAAGTGGTCGGCCATCTGACCCCACCACGGAGTGATTTTACCGAAGTCGGACGTGGAACCGATTTTCCAGTACACCTGCGGCGAGAGATAGTCGATGCTCTGGTTGGCGAGCCACGCCAGCGGGTCGCTGAATATACCGTTGTACTGCCAGTCGCCGCCCGACGGACACGGAGTCACGCCGTAGTTGCCGGCCGAGGTCGAGCTCGTGCCTGCGACTCCCGCGGGAGAGATGCCGAAGCGCACCTCGGGGCGCTCCTCTTGTATCATGTTGTAAACAGCCTGCACCATGCGGTTCACATTATTACGACGCCAGTCGGCAAAAGTCATGTCGACTCCCGATTCGGCCCACTCGTTGTAGTCTCCGGCATCGCTGCCAGTTGAGATGCCGTTGGGATAGAAATAGTCGTCGTAGAGGATGCCGTCAACATCGTATTTTGTGATGATTTCCTTACATATGGCCACAATCAGGTCGATGTTGCGTTGCTGCGCCGGGTCCAGAATCACGGTGTTTCCCCACGACAGCAGGCGGCCGCTGGATTTCAGTTCCTGGTCATAGGCGGTATTCCACTGGTCGATGCCGTTGGTGCTGAATCGGTAAGGGTTCACCCATGCGTGGCACTCCATGCCGCGCTTGTGACAAGCCTCCACCACATATTCCAGCGGATCCCATCCCGGGTCGAGGCCTCGTGTTTCAGTAAGGTAACTCGACCAGGGCTCATAACTCGAGCGGTACATGGCGTCACACATCGAGCGCACCTGGAAATTGATGGCGTTGAAATTGTTGTTCTTCAACGAGTCGAGCATGCGGTCGATGTCGCCTTTCTGGGCACGCACGGCCGGCTCGGTGTAGCCGGGCGAGTTAGGCCAGTCGAGTCGCCACACCGTAGCCACCCATGCCGAGCGGAACTCCCGCTTGGGCGTCGAGAAGGCTGTCTGCGCCTTGATGCATTCGCCATATAACACACCCGCCAATATGACAACAATGGCGGCAAGGTTTATACATCGTTTCATTGTTTTAGCTATTTTTTGGGGGTTAGTAAAAATGCCTATTTATAAGTGAACTTCATTGTATAGCTTTCGAGATTGCTCACTTTCTCGCCGTTGGTGGTGCGTGGTACGGTAAATACCAGCCCCTCCACCGAGCCGTCACTGTTGGTGGTGTAGTCGATGATGCAATGCAACGCAATCATCTTGCCGTTGTCGTCAACATAGCTGTTGTTGCCCCAGAACACGGAGCGGGGAAGGTCGGCGCTCACCTGGCCGAACAAGCCCGCGCTGCGCATCGCCAGCTCAATCATGTCGCCGAAAGGCGACTGTCCTATGCCCATGATGTCGATTGACGCCACGTTGGGGATGTAGGAGGTGTAGGACATTTCCACGCTGTCCTTCTTGCTTGCTGTTGCGGTCACTATACCGTGCAGCCGGTTACTGTTTTTCCAGTTGAACACATTGGAGTAGGTGGTGGCGCTACCCACGGTGGATAGAGTCTGCAACTGGTTGGCGGCATAGCTGAATCGAGCCACGTTTTTACCCTGGTTGTTGACAATCGAGGTTATGGCGCCATCGCTATTGGTAGTGAAGGAGTAATCGGTGGTCTGCCATCCCAATGTATGGGAAATTATGCCTTTGGAGTAGTACATCTTTATCGATTCGGTGTTGGTACCGTCGCCGTAAGGCATAGTCATATTAGCCTCGATCAGATGACCTTCGGAATCGTATTGCGCGTCGAGCGTGGCCACAAGTCCGTTAGTGAATTTCTTCTCCATGTGGCTTATGCATTTGCGACCTGCGGGGAATGTGGGATAATAAAGCCCCTCGGCAGGAGTGCCGCCACCGGGCTCGTCCTTCTCGTCACCGCAAGCGGTCAGTGAAAGAGTCAACACTGCCGCCATAAGTAATAGAAATAATTTGTTCATAATTCTGATATGTATGAAGTAAAAGTTTATGTATATCAATTGAATAGTCCTTTGGGGTCTTGCTATTTATAGGTGTATTTCAACGTGTAACTCTCCATATTATTCGGCTTCTGGTCATCGTTGGTTCTCGGCACGTTGAACCTTAAACTCTCCACCGAACCGTCGCTGTTGAGGTTGTAGTTGACGATGCAGTGCAGCTGAATCATCTTGCCGTTCTCGTCGAGATAGCTACTGCTGCCACAGTTCAGCGCACGCGGCAGGTCGGCGCTCACCGCACCGAACAGCCCGGCGTTGCGCATCGCCAGTTCCATCATCTCGCCGAAGGGCGTCTGTCCGATGCCCATGAAGTCGATTGAGGCTACGTTGGGGATAAACGAGGTGTAAGCCATCCCCACACTGTCCCTCTTCGAGGTCATGGAGGAAACGATGCCGATGGTAACGATGTCGTGCAGGCGTTCGCTGTTCTTCCAGTTGAGCCTGTTGGAGTAGGTGGTAGTGCCTCCCACGGCCATGTGCGACTGTAGACGGTTGTCGATGTAATCGAAGTGGGCCACTACGCGGTCCTGTGAGTTGGTGATGGAGGTGATGGCACCTAAGGCGTTCGTGGCGAACGAGTACTCGGTAGTTTGCCATCCCAGGGTGTGGGAGATGATGCCGCGAGAGTAGTACAGCCTAATCGACTCATTGTTCGTCCCGTCAGAGTAAGGCATATTCATGCTGGCTGCGATGAGGTGTCCTTCGGCATCATACTGCATGTCGAGCGTAACCGTGCGTCGGTTGTCGAAAATCTTCTCTATTCGTCTGACTGCCTTACGTCCCGCGGGGAACGTGGGGTAGTGCAGGCCCTTAGCGGGCACTTCGCCGGCTGGCTCGTCACTCTTGCCGTCGCCACACGCGGCCAGTGAAAGAGTCAACACTGCCGCCATAAGTGATAAGAAAAGCCGGTTCATAACTGCGGAGGAATATGGAGTGTGTTAAAAAAATCGTCAACTGAATAGCCCTTTCAGCATGCCCATGATGCTGCCGTTCACGCCCTGGTTGTTCAGCAGGTTCTCGATTTCGATAACCTCGTTGCTGGCATTCAGGTGGTGAGCCAGCGGCAACAGCGACGTGAGCAGTTGCTGACCTGCCGAGCGGCGGTTGTTGATACGGCTCAGCGCCTTTGCCAGACCGATGGAAATCTGTAGTTCTTTCTGTCCCATCGACGTGCTCACCTTCTTCTGGTATCGCAGCGCGCGGGTGAAATATTTCACGGCGTTTCTCGGGTCCCCCATCTCCAGGGCGAGGTCACCCTCTTTTTTGAGCGAGTCGACCAATGCGTTGAGCGCCACCAGAGCTTTGTCGCCCGGAGCGTCGGCCAGTTCCTGCAGATATTGCTCGGTGGAAGCCTGATACTGCTCGAGCACCTTGAGTTGCTCGTCGCGGTTGGTGATGATTGAAGTCGAGGCCTCGATGGAATAGAGCAACATGGGCGAGAAGCGCTTCTCGTCTTTCTTTGCCAGGCGTCCGAAAAGTTTCTGAGCCTGCGTCAGTTCTTTTGTAGCGCGTGTATTGTCGCCCAGGGCGTTATGCACTCGCGCAAGATTGTAAAGCAGCGAAGCCAGCTGAGAGAGGAATTCAGTTCGCTTCTTACCCTCGATGGCCACCAGATGCTGTAACGCGTTTTCGGCTGCCCCCAACGCGAGCATATTATCGCCCGAGTCGATGAAGAGGGTCATGCGCACAATCCACAGCCAGCTCGCCATCAGCGGCGAGAGAAGCGGTGCCCACTGGTGGTTGAACACAAGAGTGTCGATTACCGCCGGGGCCTCGCTCGCGCGGTCCTCGCTGATGAGGTGCAGCACATAGAGTGCCTGCAACTCGATGGCGCGGTCGGGCGCCATGCCCTCGAGCGAAGGCAGGTTGCCACTGGTATAGATACGAGCCTTGTCCACCCGGTGGTCATGCACCAGTCGCGGCATTGATATTTCAATCTGTAACGGTTTCATCAGGTAAGTTCGCTAATACAATTCTCTTCGTTGGCCGCGCAACGCGATGCCAGAGCCACCGCGCTCGACAAGATGGCTTTCCACACTATGCCGGGCATTTT
>JBGUHM010000106.1:0-6620 GCA_045112115.1 Sodaliphilus sp.
CCCCACGACCACTGTCCCGGCGAGCAAAAACGAATACGCCAGAACCGTCCCCACGTATTCGTTTTTCCCCCAAAAAAGCCACGACCACTGTCCCATGTATTACATCATACATCCTCCATATTACATCTTACATGCGCGCAGCGCCCCTCTTCCATGCGCGCAGCGCTCACGCATCTTCCATCCTCCATATTACATCTTACATGCGCGAAGCGCAGCCCCACAATATTCGTATAATTCGCCATAATTCGTATAATTCGCTGTTCGGCTGTTCATATTTCATTTATTTTTTGTAATTTTGCGGCCTAATACAACACTGTAGCGACAATGATGAGAATCGACATACTCACTGTGATGCCAGAGGCGCTCGACTCGCCCCTGCATTGCTCTATTGTGCAGCGTGCTCAAGACAAGGGGCTTGTAGAGATTGCCGTGCACAACCTGCGCGACTACAGCACACGCAAGCACCGCAAGGTTGACGACTACCCCTTCGGCGGCGACGCCGGCATGCTCATGCAGATTGAGCCGGTGGACCGGTGCATCAGCGCGCTCAAAGCCGAACGCGACTACGACGAAGTGATCTTTACCGCACCCGACGGCGAACTGTTCACGCAGCCCATGGCCAACGAGTTGTCGCTCAAGCAGAACCTCATCATCCTATGCGGGCACTACAAAGGCGTGGACTACCGCATACGCGAACATCTCGTCACGCGCGAAATCTCCATCGGCGACTATGTGCTCACCGGAGGCGAGCTGGCGGCGGCAATAATCACCGACGCTGTGGTGCGACTCATCCCGGGCGCCATAGGCGACGACCAGAGCGCGCTCAGCGACTCGTTCCAGGACGGCCTGCTCGAGCCGCCCGTCTACACCCGGCCGGCCGACTACAACGGCTGGAAGGTGCCGGAAATCCTGCTCTCGGGCAATTTCGCGAAAATCGACCAATGGCAGATGGAACAGGCTCTCGAGCGCACGCGCCGCCTGCGTCCCTACCTGCTGAAAGACAATGACAACCAGAAATAAAAAGGATAAATGAAAATCAAAAAAATAAAACGACCTAAATGGATTCCGCGGTGGCTCAACCTGCCGTTCATCATCTTCCTGGCATTCATCGTGCTGCTGTTGTTCTTCGGAGAATACAATTACCTGAGAATCAACCGCCTCACTCACGACATCGACAACCTCAAGGAAGAGATCAAGGAGCAGGAGGACAGCGCCGCTTACTATAACGCAAAATTCAACGCGCTGAACACCGACCGCGAGAACCTCGAACGAATATGCCGAGAGCAATACGGCATGAAGCGCATCAACGAAGAAGTATATATCACCGATATCCCATGACCGATAACAACAAACGCAAAAACATAGCAAATACAGTGCTCGCAGTGGGCATGCTCGTGCTGCTCACAGGCGCCGTAATGCCGTTCTTCACCAACGACCTGAGAACAAGCCGGTGGGTGCTGGCGGCAGGAGCGCTGATGACACTGGTGGCACGGTTCATCGAACCGATAATCGACCGAAACGAAAGCCTTCGTCTCAACCGTCTGCAACGCCTCGACAAGGTGACCGCCGTGGTATACTGCATCTCGGCGGCATGCCTGTTTGTCGAATACTTCGTCGACCCCATAGAGTACAGCGAAGTCATACAGTCGTGGGTGCCCATTCTCATGGCCGGCGCCGTGCTGCAGCTTTACTGCACCTTCATGACCGAGGTGGAGCGCAAGAAAATAGCGAAAAAGCAGCAGGAATCGAACGAAAACGGCATGAAAAAGAAAAAAAACTCTAAAAAACAATAAAACGTTAAGCGCCTTTGAAGGTTGTTTACTACCTTTGCAGTTTGAACAAAAACAACTTACAACCGAACGTTATGACATTTCGTAAAATATTCGCCGCATTTCTGATTGCGGCAACGACAACAGCCGTGGTTTCGGCACAAAACAATGTCACTCCCTATTCGCGTATCGCTTACGGTATTATGAGCGACAACGCAACCGGCATACAACGCTCCATGGGCGGTGTGGGTATCGCCATGCAGAACGGACGCCTGGTGAACGCAATGAACCCCGCGAGCTACTCGCAGGTCGACTCGCTCACGTTCCTATGGGACATAGGCGCCGACCTCTCGCAATGCTGGTCGACCGAGGGCACCCGCAAAGGAAAGACTACCGGCGGCGGACTCGACTACATCACGTCGCAGTTCCGTTTGGGCAAGGGCCTGGGCGCGTCGTTCGGACTGCTGCCTTACTCTCAGGTGGGTTACACCTTCGGCGGCAAAATCGATAACGGCAACGAGCAACGCACCGGTTCGGGTGGCCTCAATGAGCTCTACCTCGGAGCGGGTTACGAGCCTTTCAAGGGCCTGAGTATCGGCTTCAATGTCTCCTACCTGTTCGGCACCATCACCAACGACACCTACGTCTACACAACCACGGCGTCGCAGTTCCAGCGCGTGACAAAGGTTCGTGACTGGAACATAAAGGTGGGCTTGCAGTACGGCTTCAACATCGGGCGAAAAAACCGAGTGGTGATCGGCGCGACTTACATGCCGCGGAAGTACTATCACGGACACGCTTGGGGCTCGTACTACGACACCGGGCAAGACAAGGCTGCCGACACTGTAGGATACACCGCACTGAAAGGAAACTATGAGCAGCCAAACACCTATGGCGTGGGACTGAGTTACACCCGCGACAACCGTTTCACCATCGAGGCCGACTATCTGTTCCAGCAATGGAGCAAAGCCAAATACCGTGCCATCACGGGCTTCGAGGCCAGCGACATGAAACTCAACGACCGCTGGAAAGCATCGATAGGTATGAGTTTCACACCCAATCCGCGCGGCAACTACCTCAAGCAAATCACCTACCGCCTAGGCGCGTTCTACAACCACGACTACATCAATATCCGCGGCAACAACATTCGCGACTACGGTGTGGGCATCGGTTTCTCGCTCCCGGCTTTAGGAAACAAGACCTTGGTGAACATCGGAGCCGAGTGGAGGCATCGTTACAGCGCTCCAAACAATTTCATCACCGAGAACTACCTGAACCTCACGCTCAGCGTCACCTTCAACGAACTCTGGTTCTGGAAAAACAAAATACGTTAAGACGATGACCGGCACACGATGGCTCGCAATAGCGTTCGCAGCCCTGCTCGTGGCTCTCGTGGCTTGCAAGCAGGACGAGACGTCCATCGTGAAGCATAAGACCGACCCCGACGAGGTGCCGACGCTCGTGAGCAACCATGTGCAGACCGTCATCAGCGACTCTGGTGTGACTCGTTACCGCATCACCACCGACCGATGGGAGATGTATGAGGAAGCAAAGCGACCTCACTGGATTTTCCCCAAAGGGGTCATCGCCGAAGAACTCATCGCTCCCGGTTTCGAGGTCACCACATCGCTGCGGTGCGACAGCGCCTACTACGACGAGCACGAGCAGCTATGGAGTCTCAACGGCAGTGTGAGCATCACCAACGGCGAGGGAATCATCATCCTCACCGACCAGATGTACTGGGACCAGAAAACCCACGAACTCTACAGCGACGCCTTCATCCATGTCGAGCGTGACGCACAGATTATCGAGGGCTACGGATACAAGAGCGACGACAAATTCAAGAACTATACCCTGCGCAAAGTGAAAGCCATCGTCCCCATCGACGAATCGCGATTCCCGCGCGGAGGAACATAATACATTGATAATGCAATTATTACCATATCTCATAATCACACTTCTGGCAATAGTGCTCTCGGGATTCTTCTCGGGAATGGAAATTGCGTTTGTCTCGTCCAACAAGGTACGCGCCGAAATCGACGCCGGACGCAACGACCTCATAAGCCGCATCATTAACGTATTCTATTCCCACCGCGACAACTTCATCTCAACGATGCTCGTGGGAAACAATATCGTCAATGTGGTCTACGGTATAGCGTTCGCGAAGTTGCTCGAGGGAAAGCTGAATGAATGGTTCGGTGAAAACGAGACGCTGGTGTTGCTGGCTCAGACCGCCATCGCCACCACCATCATCCTCATTATGAGCGAATTCCTGCCAAAGTCGATTTTCCGCATCAACCCCAACAGGTCGCTGCGGGCATTTGCAGTGCCGCTGTATCTGTTCTACCTCGTCCTCTACCCCATATCACGCTTTACCGCCATGCTCTCCAACGGCATCATGGCCCTGCTGGGTATCAAAAACAATAAAAAGACTTTCACACGGCTGTCAATCGACGAACTCGACGACTACCTGCAGGAGAACATCGACAAGCAGGAAGACCTCAACCAGGAAGTGGAGCGCGAGGTGAAAATATTCGAGAACGCCCTCGACTTCAGCGACACCCACCTGCGCGACTGTATGATTCCCCGCAACGAAATAGTGGGCGTCGACATCGCCGAGAGCACACGCGAGGACCTTATCCACACCTTCACACGAACCGGACTGTCGAAACTCGTGGTCTACCACGACGACCTCGACAATGTGCTCGGTTTCATCCAGGTTAGCGAACTCTTCGTTCCCGACGTCAATTGGAAAGACCGCGTGAAGCCTGTGCTCTTCGCTCCCGAGACCATGCTCGCCAAGAAGATGATGCAGTCGCTGCTCAAAGAGAAGCGCTCGATGGCTATCGTGGTCGATGAGTTCGGAGGAACCGCCGGAATGGTGACTCTCGAGGACCTCGTCGAGGAAATCTTCGGCGAAATAGAGGACGAGCACGACCGCAGGCAACTCACAGCCAGACAAATCGACGAACACACATTCGAGTTCTCAGGACGCATGGAAATAGAGGCCGCCAACGAGCGATTCCACCTCGACCTGCCCGAAGACGACGACTACAACACCATCGCAGGACTGATTCTCAACCGGCACGAGGCATTGCCTGCCGAGGGAGAGACAGTAGCCTTCGACAACTACGCCTTCACCGTGCTGAAGAAGAACGGGGCGCGACTCACACTCGTACGACTCACCATTACACCCGACGACACACCCGCCACATAAACATAAAGAAAACGCCCACTTTTTATGACGATTCGACAAAAAATATGGGCGATAATTTGGAAATCGACACTAAAATCAGTAATTTTGCAGGTGTTTTTAATAGGCAACTGCCATTTATACATGGTGGCATTGTTGTCTGTATCGATTGTAAAACTATATTTAAACACATAAAATTCAACTGTTTATGAGGAAATTTCTACTTTTTGCAATGGCCTTGTTATTCTCCATGACAGCCTTTGCTACCGACTATCCCGGCCACCCGGGGTTCGTGGGCAAGACCGTCTATGTCGACGACCAAGGCTTTCCCGTGGGCGAGCCTGGACAGAGCCCCGGCGACTTCAAGTTCGCTCACTGCTTTGAGTATGGCTACATTCCGGGCGAAGAGATGCCCGTCGCCATCCTGTTGAAAACGCAGTACGAAGCCGAGAACGGCCTCTTCCAGCTTCCCACCTACTACAGCGTGTGGGACGAGGACTTGAACGCCACACTGTGGATAAAAGTCATAGGTATCTCAGCCGACCAGCTCTTCTGGTCGGCCAACCTCGCCAACCTGGTCACACAGGTCGAGCTGCCCATGTATTTGGAGTTCATCGTGGGCGACGGCGCGCTCAGTTTCCCCAATATCACGAGCCTCACGCTGCCTGAAACGTTGGAATACATGGACGTCAATGCGCTTAACAAATGCACCAACCTCACCGACCTCACCATCACCGACAGTGAAAAGCAGCTCAACATCCTCGGCACTCATAGCACGATGTACGGCAACGTTGGCGCTTTTGGCGTTCCCGCTCTGGTGAATGCCTATCTAGGCAAGACCGTGATTGCCGCCGACTCGCCATTTAAGCGCACCGGTGACCCCTCGCTCAAGCACGTGACGCTGGGTGGATACGGGCAACCTATTACCGACAACATGTTCTACAATCAAACTATGCTTGAGACTGCCATCTTGAAAGAAGGCGTGGGCGACATCGGGAAAGAAGCTTTCGCTAATTGTCTCAATCTCCAAGGAATCTCCATCCCCAGCACCACCACACGCATCGGGCAGAGCGCATTCGAGAACGACTCGCTCATGACCACGCTAACCATCGCCGAGGGTGTCAAAGCCATCGACCAGTTTGCGTTCACGCGCTGCTACAAAGTGCGGAGCCTCACCCTGCCAGCATCGCTCGACTCGATACACGCCGAGGCACTCTCGTTCATGAGCGGCGTCACCTCGTTCACCATCGCCGACGGCAACACGCCACTCAAGGTCTATGGCTCCCGCTGGTGGAGCAACGGCATGTGTAACGACTTCGCGCCCTACGTGGGATACCTGGGACGAGACCTTACGCTGACACAGAGAGCCATATCGCCGTTCAGCCATGCCTCAAACTTTACAGGCGGCTTGACCAAACTCACCATCGGCAACCAAGTGACAACCCTGCCCGAGAATGCATTCAACGACAACCGCAACCTCACCACAGCCACCATAGGCACCGGGCTGACCGCCATCCCGAAACAAGCATTTGTCAACTGTGTCAAGCTCAATGGCATCTCCATCCCGGGCAACGTGAAGGCCATCGGGCAGAACGCCTTCGAGAACGACTCGCTCATGACCACGCTCACCATCGCCGAGGGTGTCAAAGCCATCGACA
>JBGUHM010000107.1:0-29969 GCA_045112115.1 Sodaliphilus sp.
TTGACCGGTTCCTGTGGTGTAATCGCCATCAAGATAGAACTGGTATCTGTCGCTCTTTTCAACGGTCCACTCCGCCATAGCCGAGAATGCCAGCGGCAAAAGAATCAATATTGACATAAATCGTTTCATAACTTCTGTATTAATATGGTAAATGGTGTTTTCTTTAATGTTTATCCTTTTTCTATGCTGCAAATATACGACTATTATTTGGTGACTCCAAATAATTAAAGGGGAAAATGAAATAATTAACAACGAATTATGCGAATTAGGCGAATTTCTTATAGTTAGCAGTGAGTAGTGGTATGGGACAGTGGGTGGTGGTCACTGGTCTAATAACCGATTCGGGTTTAAGAACTTAAGTTTAGTGTATGTCCTATGTTCTTGAGATGGCGGCAGATGTATTATGTTCTTATTATTCATATTCTAAAATGAGTCTAATTCTTTGGTGTGAAATTTGGTGGGATGTGGGATTTTCACTATATTTGCGGGCTGAAAAACGAGATGGCGAAACGTATTGAAAATATCGACCTCGACAACCAGGAGTTCCAGAACGCGTGGAACCTGTTGCAGCACACCCACCGTTCGGTGTTTCTCACCGGCAAGGCGGGCACAGGCAAGAGTACGTTTCTGCGGTATATCACGTCGCACACCAAGAAGAAATACGTGGTGCTGGCGCCCACGGGCATTGCAGCTGTGAACGTAGGCGGGCAGACGCTTCACTCGTTTTTCAAGATACCGTTCAAACCGTTGCTTCCTGACGACCCTGACTTCTCTCCTCGCCGCATCCGCGAGACGTTGCGCTATCCACGCAACAAGGTGAAGTTGTTGCGCGAGCTCGACCTGATTGTAATCGACGAGATATCGATGGTGCGTTGCGACATCATCGACATCATCGACAAGGTGCTGAGAATCTATTGCGGCCGCATGCGCGAGCCCTTCGGTGGCAAGCAGTTATTGTTTGTCGGCGACATCTTCCAACTCGAGCCGGTAGTGACGCGCGATATGCGCGATATCCTCAAGTTGTATTACGACCGCTCGTTCTTCTTTTTCAACGCTATGGTGTTCCGCCAGTTGGGACTTATTCCCATCGAACTGCGTAAAATCTACCGGCAGAACGATGCCGCGTTCATCGCATTGCTCGACCGTGTGCGCGTGAGTCACGCCACTCCTGCCGACATCGCCTTGCTGAACACGCGCGTTGAGCCGAGTCATCGCACCGTGGACGAGGAGTTCACCATCACTCTTGCGACCCGCCGCGACACCGTGGACTCCATCAACGAGGAGCACATGGAAGCCCTTGCCGCGCCCGAAGTGATGTTTGAGGGCGAGGTTGACGGCACGTTCCCCGACACCGACCTGCCAACGAGCAAAGAACTGGTTCTCAAGCAGGGAGCGCAGGTGATTTTTATCCGCAACGACAAGGAAGGCCGTTGGGTTAACGGTACCATAGGGCGCGTTGCCGACGTAGCGGCCAACGAGGTGCTTGTCGAACTCGAGGACGGCCAACAATACAGCGTGGAGCAGGAGATATGGGAGAACATGCAGTATACCTACAACGAGAAAAAACGTAAGGTAGAGGAGAAACTGCTGGGCACGTTCAAGCAACTGCCCATCAAGCCCGCGTGGGCGCTAACTGTGCACAAGAGTCAGGGCCTGACGTTCAACAAGGTGGTGATTGATTTTGCAGGCGGCGCGTTCACCAGCGGCCAGACCTACGTGGCGTTGTCGCGTTGCACGTCGCTTGAAGGAATGACGCTGTTGAAGCCGTTGAGCGAGCGCGATATCATCGTCAACCCCGAGATTACACGCTTCAGCTTCCAGTTCAACAATGCCGGCATGATAGGCGAGGCGTTGGAGCGCGAGCGCGCCAACGGCCTCTACACCCGCGCCTCATTGGCGTTTGACAAAGGCGACTACTGTGCGGCCGTCGACCTGTTCACCGAAGCGATGAATACTTATAACGCATTGTCGCTACCAGCCGTGCCACGACTCATAAAACGGAAGTTTCTCAAGATTGCGGCGCTCAGGCAGCGCATCGACGAATTGCAGAACGAAGTGCTTGCCCGTGAAACGCAGCTGCGTGAGCTGGCAATGGAGTTTGTGGAGATGGGCGACCAGGCGAGTGCCGACGACCACAAACTCGACGAAATCTCGATACGCAGCGCCATGGCCAACTACAACAAGGCGCTGCGGCTTATGCCCGCCTGCCTCGAGGCGCATCTGGGCAAAGGCCGTCTGCTGCTTGCCATAGGTGAAGACGACCATGCCGAAGACGCCCTGCGCACAGCGCTCAAGCTTGACAAGAATAACTACGAGGTACTGATGCTGCTTGCCGGCATACAACGCGCGCGGCACGACACCACAGCGACAATAAAGGCTTACAAGCGTGTGATAAAACACCACCGCACGCATCCCGAGCCCTACGAGGCGCTGGCCGAGATTTGTTCGTCGCTCGACCTCGACGACCTGGCCGACGAATATGCGGAGAAAGCACGCCGACTGCGCGAGCGAGCCCGCAAGAAGAAAAAAGGAAAATAATCAATAATACAAAATAGACTATGAAGAAACTGATTATCATGTTGCTGGCAGTGGCCGTCGTAACGGCCTTCGCCGCTGAGACCAAAGATTACGGACTGGAAGATTTCGTGTTGTCGCAATCGCGCCCGCGCGGACTGTCGTCGATGCAACCGTCGAAGCATGGAGACTGGTATTACCGTCTGGTTGACGACGGCACCCGCATCACACGCACCGCCTTTGCCGACACGAGCAAGGTGGAAACCGTGATGCGCAACAGCGAACTGAGCGGCGATGTGGCCGGTAACTGGGACGGTTATAAGGTGAGCTCCGACGGGCGTTGGGTGCTTCTTCACAGCAACGAGACGCCAATCTACCGTTACTCCTATCGTGCCGATTACGCGGTGTGTGACTTGAGCAAAAAGACAGTGACCCGCTTGAGCGAAGACGGCGGCGAGGAAATCGCGACCCTTTCTCCCGACGGCCGCAAGGTTGCCTTCGTGAAGGGCAACAACGTGTATGTCCGTCTGCTCGACAGCGGCGAAACCCTTACGGTCACGACGGACGGCGAGCCCACCAAGATTATCAACGGCGTTCCCGACTGGGTGTATCAGGAAGAGTTCGGCATCTTGAACTCGCTTCGTTGGTCGGCTTCGAGCAATGAGTTGGCCTTCCTCCGCTGGGACGAGAGCGCGGTTCCCATGAGCTCGATGGAACTGTATCAGGGCGACTGCAACCGCAACGACGCCTACGCCGTACACCCCGGCCGCTTCGACTACAAATACCCCGTTCCAGGCGAACAGAACTCGGTGGTGACGGCTTGGCGCTACCGTCTCGACAGCCGCAAACTCAGCAAGGTGGATATACCTAAGACCGATGACGATTACCTTCCGTCGTTATGCTACTGGGGTGAATACCTCATGGTGAACCGACTGAACCGAGACCAGAACCACTTCAACATCTACAAGACCAGTGCCGATGGCACGTGCCTCGAGCTCTACGATGAGACGAGCGACATCTGGATTGACAACGACGTGGTGACCGGTGTGAAATACTATGACAAGTTCTTTGTGGTGATGAGCAACCGCGACGGCTACAACCACCTTTATAAATACGCGATCGCCGACGGCAAACCCCTCGGACAGATTACCAAAGGCGATTGGGAGGTGACCCGTTTCTATGGTTACGATGCCAAGAGCGGCAATTACTATGTGCAGACTACCAACGGCCCGCTGAACCGCGTTGTTCGCCGCGTCGACAAGAAAGGCGGCATCAGTATGCTCACCGAGGCCGAAGGCACGTCGAACGCCACATTCAGCGGCGATTTCCGCTATTTCATTCTCAACTACAGCAACTCGTCGACCCCGAACCGTTACAGCGTGGTGTCGGCGCCTAACGGCAAACATCTGTCGCATCTACAGCTCAATACCAAATATGCGAGCCGCTATGTAGCACCAGAGGTTCCCAAGCGCGAGTTTATCACCTGCGACGTGAACGGCAACACGCTCAACGGCTTCATTGTCAAGCCGGTGGACTTCGACCCGACGAAACAATATCCCTGCATCATGTACCTCTATGGCGGTCCTGGCTCGCAGGAAGTTGCCAACCGCTGGAAGCTGGGTTGGGAAGAGTATTACGCCATGCAGGGCTATGTGATTGCATGCTTCGACGGCCGCGGCACGGGCTACCGCGGCAAAGACTTCATGAAGACCGTCTACCTGAACATGGGCAAATATGAGACCGAGGACCAGATTGCCGTTGCCAACTACATGGCGTCGCAGCCGTGGATCGATGCCGAGCGAATAGGAATCTTCGGCTGGAGCTACGGCGGCTTCGAGACACTGATGTGCATGTCGCAAGGAGATAAATCGCCCTATGCCGCGGGCGTTGCGGTGGCACCTGTGACCTCGTGGCGCTTCTACGACACCATCTACACCGAGCGGTATATGCTCACTCCCGAGAATAATCCCGATGGCTATAACTACGCTCCGCTTGACTTGTACGAGAATCTGCGCGGCAAGTTGCTGCTGATGTTCGGCAGCGCCGACGACAATGTGCGCATCATCAACTCGATGCAGTATATCGCGAAACTCAACGGTGCCAACCGGCAGATTGACATGATGGTGTACCCCAATATGAACCACAGCATCAACGGCTGCGATGTGCGTCTCACTCTCTACCAGCATATGCTTGACTTCTTCGACCGCAATCTCAAGTGAGCAAGGTGATTTTCATAACGGGCCCAACGGCCAGCGGCAAGACCGGCAAAGCCGTGGCCCTGGCGCGCGCCACCGGCGGCGAAATCATCAGCGCCGACTCACGCCAGCTTTACCGCGGCATGGATTTGGGCACGGGAAAAGACCTCGACGAATACGGCGAGGTGCCGTACCATATGATTGACATCTGCGACGCGGGCTACAAGTACAACCTGTATGAATATCTTCGCGACTTCGCCGAGGTGCGCCGCGACATCGAGAGCCGCGGCCGTCAGGTGATTGTGTGCGGCGGCACGGGGATGTATGTGGAGAGCGCGCTCAACGGCATCGAATTGCCGCCTGTGCCGCGCAACGAGGCACTTCGCGAGCGCCTGAAAGATGTGCCGTTTGAGGAACTTGTGGCGACTCTGAAACGCTACAAGACCCTTCGCAACAACAGCGACATAGACACCCGCGCCAGAGCGTTGCGGGCACTTGAGATAGCATTGTATTATCATGAGCACCCCGACCTGAAGGCGCTCACCGAGCCACACCCGCTCACCGACGCCGTGGTGATAGGCATCGCCATCGACCGCGACACACGCCGGCGACGTATCACCGAGCGCCTGAAAACTCGCCTCGAAGCCGGCATGGTGGATGAGGTGCGACGACTCATCGACAGCGGAGTGGCCCCCGACGACCTTATTTATTACGGTCTGGAGTACAAATACATCACGCTGCATGTGATTGGCCAACTCACTTACGAGCAGATGTTCACTGGACTTGAAACCGCCATACATCAGTTTGCCAAACGGCAGATGACCTGGTTCCGCGGAATGGAACGCCGCGGGCATAAGATACACTGGCTGCCCTGGGACATGACAGATGATGAGTTTGTCGCTGCGGTAAGAGGCATTATTTAAGAGAAATGCATAACAGCGATGCACAACACGAGAAGTTTGTCAAGCTGACCACCGAACCTGTCGGTCGGCTGGTGACCGGACTCGCCTTGCCTGCGATGGTGAGTATGCTCGTGTCGAGCATCTACAATCTTGTCGACACGTATTTCGTCGGCCAAATCAACACGCAGAGCGTTGCCGCGCTTGGCATCGTCTTCTCGTTCATGTCGATTGTCCAGGCCATAGCATTCTTCTTCGGGCAGGGTGCGGGCAACTATATCTCACGAGCGCTCGGTCGCGAGGACAGCCATGGTGCCGGCGTAATGGCATCGGTTGGCTTGGTGACGACTTGGCTTACGGGAGCGGTGATTGCAGTCTCGGGTTTTATTTTCATGCGCCCACTGTTGCGTCTGTTCGGCTCCACCGAGACCATCATGCCTTACGCTGTGGATTATTTCACGTTTATCCTACTCGGCACACCGTTCATCATGAGTTGCTTCACGATGAACAATCTCATGCGTCACCAGGGCAACGCCGTGCTTTCGATGCTCGGCATCCTCACCGGTGCCGCCCTCAATGTCATCCTCGACCCAATCTTCATTTTCGGTTTGGAACTTGGCGTTCAAGGTGCCGGCATGGCAACGGCGTTGTCGCAATTAGTGAGTTTCACGCTCATGCTCATGCTCATGCTCGCTGGTAAGCGCGGCGGCGTGCCCATTAGGCTGTCGCTGTTTCATCCGTCACTGCAACGATACCGCGACATCGCCGCTGGCGGCTTGCCATCACTCGCGCGTCAGATTATGCTTGGCATCGCTATTCTCATACTCAACAATGTTGCTGGCCTCTACGGCGATTCGGCCATTGCCGCGTTCTCGGTGGTGAGCCGCATCACGTTTTTAGCCAGTGCTGCGATGATAGGTTATGGCCAGGGCTTCCAACCTGTGTGCGGCTTCAATTTCGGAGCTGGGAAATACGACCGCGTTCGTGCCGCATTTATCCATAGTTGCAAGGTGTCGACGTTGTACTGTACCGTTCTGGCGGTGGCTGGATTCGTCTTCGCGCCGCAGTTGGTATCTCTTTTTGTGGCGGACGACCCGCAGGTGAACCAAATCGGAACCGAGGTTATGCGATATCAATGTCTGTCGTTTCCGTTGGCGGGTTTTGTGGTGATGGTGAATATGTACCTGCAGAACATCCGTCACACCGTTCCCGCCGTGGTCATGGCCATGGCCCGTCACGGTTTCTTCCTCATCTCTGCCTTGCTTGTAGGTAATCTTCTGTTAGGCTTCTTCGGTGTAAAGATTGCTCAAGCTGTTGCCGACGTGGCATCGTTCCTTCTCGCCATTCCCCTCGGACTACGCACGCTCAATCGCATGGGCAATCATTGATTTTTTTGTGTGAATTAATTTCGCGAAGTGAATGTTAATTATGCCCCACGATCTTGAAGATTACTGATTTTTAGAATGACGGAGAATTATCATTTATCTCATCGCCTCGCATAGTGGAGAATTTTCAATGCGGCGGGGAGGAAGGGTAGGGCTCCGGCGCAGAGTGCTGTGAGTGAGGTGGTGAAAGACGGAGTGAGTAAGTGGTAGACGGCGAGAGAAATCAGCCATGCTATGATGGCTGCGATACCGCCGTAGGCGAGGTTGCGCAGATAGATGGCAGTGAGCCGCCTTGCGCAACCTGGTTCCATTACTTTCGCGGCCATTACGATGTAGATGACGAGGGAGACGGCTGAGAGGAAGACTGCGGCGATGACAATTGCGGTGACACCGAACGGGTATAGCATCAGGGCGGCAATCACAATGGCGGTCTTTTCGATGATGAAGACGTTTCGAATCACTGAAGTGCGATTGAAGATTTTGAAAATCATCATAGCGTGATTGCTGACCGGATAAACCAACCCCCAAACAGCCAGCAATCGCAGATACGGAATGACCGGCAACCATTGGTCAGGAAGCAGCACTTCGATGATAGGTTGGCTCAGCGCTATAACGCCCATGCAGATGGTTGTGTTGACAAGTGTCATGGCATTGAAGGTCGAGAGCACTTTCGCGCATTTCTCGGCATGACTCTTGAGTTTTGAGATTAGCACAAACGCAGTGAGACTAATTGAGGTTTCGATGGAGTTGACGGGCGTCTGCTGCAGTTTTTGTGCCTGTCCCATGAACCCGGCTTGCGTGGCGTTGTATTTCCATCCCAGAATCATCGGGAAGATGTATTGTGAGAGCAGATTGAAAAACGTAGAGATAAGCAGATTGACGCCGAAAGCCCAAATCTGTCTGAACTTCGTGATGTCGAACTCCCATCGCAGTTCCCAGCGAGTGAACATCACCAGAAGCAGGAGCGAGAATGCCGGGAAACCTATTTGTAACGTAACAAGAGCCCAATAGTCGCGGCGGATGGCAGCTACGGTTATGGCGGCTGCGAGAGCGAGCGCCACTGCGGCCAGATTGATGAGAGCCACATGGCGAAAACGCAGTTGTGAGCGAAGTCGGGTGAACTGCGTCACACTCAGACCGTAGAACACAGCCCCTATGCCGAGCGACATCATCACGGCCTTGAGTTCTGGCGCATTGAAGAACCAAGCCACAGCGGGTGCTATTGCGGCATAAAGAGCTGCGAGAGCAAGAGCCACGGCCACGTTGAAGTAGAACACGGTGTTGAAGTCGCGCCGTGACGGTGTTCCCTGCTGTAGCAGCGCATCGCCTGTACCAGCATCGACCAGCACCACAATCAGCCCGGTGAACAGGCTCACCATTGCCATCACTCCGAAGTCGTCGGGCACCAGCAGATAAGCCAGCACAATATTGCCCAAGAACGACAGCACATTTGCGCCAAAACGCTCGATGAAGGCCCAGATGAAATACAGCCGTTTCATGACTCGGTTTCGCCCTCGTTGGCGACAGTTTCCGGCCAATTCCACGACATCATGATTATGAAGAACAGAATCAGGCACAAATGGGTGTTGCGCAGGGTGTCCTGGTAAAGTTGGAGAATGAGCAGCAGTCCTATAACGTAGAGTTGGAGATTGTGGCGTCGTTTCATTCCTTTCCGCGGCGGAAACCCCAAATGTATCACAAAGAAGGCGACAAGCATCACAATTCCCACGATGCCGAGTTGGACGAGCATATGGAACGAGTAGGGGATAGTTCCAGTGAGCGTCCACTCGTTTTCGTTGAAGAACGCGCTGTTGGCCGTGATGGTTCCGCCTTTAAAGTGTCCCACGCCGTGTCCGATGGTCCAGTGAGTGCCGTCCTCCATAAGGTCGGGCAGAATGAGCATCTTGGTGAATCTGGGTACATCGCCGGTGAGCCCTTCGGCTGCCGCGTCCACATCATCCTCGATGAGCCATCGCGCGAACCGCTCGGCGTCGTCGGTGTCGCTGTTGAGCAGATATCCCTCCATATAGTAGTCGAGCGAGAACACGTCGCCTTCGGAACCACCTGTAGCCACGACATAGGCCGTAGCGGCGCCGTAGACAGCGAGCACTATTGCTGGAATGGCGATAAGAGTGCGTGAAAAGGCCTTGCGGTCGATGGGGATGAGCAGAATGAGGTACATGAGCATGTAGACGATACTCACTTTCGTCTCGTTGAGGAATGTGGGTAACAGCAGAACCAGGAGCCATTTGTTCTTCCACAGACTCGATAGCACATGGTCGCGGTCCAACTGTCGCTGCATCAGGTAGAACGAGATGAGATAGATGAGCGTGGAGATCAGGCCCGAGTTCATTGTTCCCAGCGAGCCACCCACCGGGTCGGCCGCTCCGTAGCGTATAAACTGCGTCACGATACATGGTGCCTGAAGTATGAGAAATGCCAGCAGATGACGGTCGACAGTCTTGACGAAACCGTCCCGCAGTTCGTCGTTTCCTATGAAGTAGTTGACAATGGGGAAGACGAAAAGGAATCCTGCGAAGTCGCGCAGACCGTTGAGGTAGAACAGCAAGTCGAGCCGATTGACAAAGAGAGTCGAAAACGCCGACACAATGATGAACACGGCGGCGACAGCGATGTCGCGCTTGCGACGGATGGTGACCAAACCCAAGGCCACAATCACTGCATCGAAGACAAGCGCCACATAAGGCAGCGTCTCTTCGAGTTGCGGAATAATCATCTGTGCGACATAGCCAATGGTCATCCTTATCCAGAAGGCGACCAGAAGCACGCGCAATATCAGTTGGCTCTTTTTCACTTAGTGAGAGTTGAAAGCCCGTTGCCGCTAATTTTTCTTGCTGTACCCGTATCCGTATCCCATCGAGTGCTTGGGATTGGTGTCGTTGAGCACCAGCGAGACGTTTCGCAGACGCTTGTTCTCTATGGCGTCGGCGAGAGTGCGCAGCATCGAACGTCGAGTGTGACGCGCGCGCACCACAAACAGCGTTGCGTCGGCCATCGGTGCCAGCGAATAAGTGTCGCTCACCAATGCTATGGGAGCGGAATCGACCACAACTATGTCGTAGTTGACCCGCAGTTGGTCAATCAGATTCCCGAGTCGTTCAGTTAGCAACAGCTCCGACGGATTTGGAGGAACCGGGCCGCTTGTGATAACGTCGAAGTGGTCATAGCCGTTGACGTTTTGAGTCACATCGGAAAGAGTGATGTCGCTTTGGCTCAGGAAATTGGTCACACCCGGCGATTCGTTGATTGAGAGCATAGACGCGAGTTTAGGACTGCGAATGTCCAAGCCAACCAATACGACCCGCTTTCCCATTAGAGCGAAAGACGCAGCCAGATTGACACTCACCATCGACTTGCCCTCTCCGCTCATGCTTGAAGTAACCAGAATCACCTTGTCGTCGTTGCCGGTCATGGTGAACTGGATGTTGCTGCGCAAGAGCCTGAACAGTTCGGCAATTGAAGTTGTCTCGCCGGAGCGCACCACGAGGTCGTTGTCGTCGCGTTTGTGGCATATTTCTCCGAGAACGGGCGCTTTGACTGCCGCTTTCAGTTCCTCCTGTGTGGTGAACTTAGTGTTGAGCAGGTTGCGCAGATAAATAATGAGCAAGGGTAAGAGCAACGCAGCAATCAGAGTCACGAGGAACACTTGAGTGCGCCGAGGCAGAACCGGCTCGTTTTTAGCGTATGCGCGGTCGATGACACGTCCCCGCGGTGTGGTTGCCGCCAGCACGAGCGCGTTTTCCTCGCGTTTCTGCAGTAGGAAGGTGTAGAGCTCGTTCTGTATACCTTGTTGACGGTAAAGCGACCGCATGTCGCGCTCGAGCGACGGAATCTGGTTCATCTTACCTTTCGAGTTGCTGCTCATGGAATTGGCCTTGCCAATCTGCACCTGCAATGCATTGAGTGTGTTGTTCACCCCACGAAGCACATTGGCCCGCATCTCATCGATTTGGTGCTCGAGCGTGGTCATCTGCTGGTTGGAGCCGCTGGCGCTTGCCGAGAGTTTCGTCCGCTCCACAATCAGGTTGTTGTATGCCTTGATTGGAGCCGATGCGGCTGTGGAGTCGACATCGAACGGGATGTAGCTGAACCTGTTTTTCGGGTCGCCAACGAAATCCTTGATCATGCCGACAATCTGGTAGCGTGTTTCGAGTTTGATAGCCTGATTGTCGGCCATGTCGTGTCGGCCTATTAGCGAGCGAGTCTGCAACTCGACATCGGCTATGCCGTGGTTGCGCTTGTATGCTTCGATGTCGGCCTCGCTGCCTGTGAGACCCTGGTAGACGATGGCAATTCGCTTTTCGATGAAGTCACCTGTATTGCGGGCTTCTTCGTCTTTCTCTTCCTGTGACCGAGAGTTGTATTTCTCGATAATGGTGTTGAGGATGTCCTTACCGCGCTGAATGTCGCTGTCGACCACGTCGAGATAAATGGCGTTCGACTTTTTGTTTACCAATTTGAAAGTCATTTTCTCGGCGAGACCTTCGGCGAGCATGTCGTTGCCGGCCACTACGGCGTTGATGGTCACGGGACGACCGAGTTTGAAGTGCCCCGAAGCCTTTATGTGGTAAGTGCCGTAAGGAGTGTATAGGTTGTAGGGTAGGGTGACCTTCGATTTCTCGGCCACGGTGTTGAACATGCCACGTTTGACCGTGATGTCGGCCAACCCTTTTTTGTCGACCACGATTTTGAACTTGAGCGAGGTCTGCAGCGTGTCGAAGAGTTCCTCCGGCGCATCGATTTCGATGGGGGAGGTGTTGTAATGGTCATTCTTCTTGAGGAAGCCGGTTTTCTCGTAGTATCGCCGGTTGAGTTTCAGTTCCTTGATCATTTCGCGACACAGTTCGTGCGAACCGATGACGACAAGTTCGTCGTCGACCTTGCTTCCGACGCCCCCCAGCGAAAGCGACTTGAGCATCGATGCGGCATTGGAACTGGCACCTTTCTTGTCGCTTTCCTGCGCCACCATCACTGTCGACATAACGAGGTATTCGGGGGCTTTTGCTCTGAGATACATCCATGCCATCGCACCGCAGAGGATGAACGATGCGAGCACGAGCCACCAGAAACGGCGGTATTTCTGCCACATGGCTGCGAAGTCGATGAATCGGTCGGTCATAATCGTTGTTGATAAGGTGTTGGACTATTTGATTGCCAGGGCTATGACGAGAGAGGCGATGACGCTTGTCGCGCTCACGATGGTCGAGATCACCGAGAGTTTGTAGCTGTTGTTGACGTTGTACTTTGAGTTGTCGACTCGTATACCGTTAGGCTCGACATACACCACGTCGTTCTGTTTGAGGTAGTAATAAGGCGAGGCGAACAGGTCGGTGCTGGTCATGTCGAGTCGATTGTAGGTCTGACGGCCATCTTTCTCACGAATCACAAGCACGGTGCCGCGCTGCCCGAATTCGGTCATGTCGCCAGCCGCGGCGAGAGCGTCAAGTACGGTGAACCGCTCAGTTTTTACCTGTATGCGTTGTGGCGTCTTTACTTCTCCCATTACGTTGACGAAAAAGCCAGCCAGACGCACACTCACATAGGCGTCCTTTACGTC
The DNA here is from genome assembly GCA_045112115.1 of Sodaliphilus sp. Lineage (GTDB taxonomy): Bacteria > Bacteroidota > Bacteroidia > Bacteroidales > Muribaculaceae > Sodaliphilus. The sequence continues at coordinate 12,572 of JBGUHM010000107.1, forward strand.
GGCTTTCACACGGTCGGCCACCATTTGCTCGACTTCGGCGGGCGTTTTGCCTTCAACAGCCAGGCGTCCTATTACCGGCAGCTCGATGTTGCCGTTGTGGTCGACGATGTAGGTGCGCACGCGTCGTGCCGTTTCGGGGTTGAGTTCACCACGCGTCTGCACGTTGATTACTGGCGGATTGTACATCGCCGTGGCCGACGATACGGCCGAGCTGATGGTCACCTCGAGCTCGTCGTCGGGCGCGAGACGTATAGAGTAGTCGCCGCCTTTTGGCAGCTCGCCCGAGACGCTCTCTCCCAGTTTCGAGAAATAGGACAACGTGTTGTCTTTGTTGGTGCTGCAACTGGCCGTCGCCAGCAGGCACAATGTAATTATAATAAGGTGTAACGTACGTTTCATAAATTATATAACGAATTTACGGGTCTCTTTATTGTAATATTGGTTTTGCAAGTTGTTGAGAGATTATGGAGGGCAGCTTGCGCGATGGAAATTTCTCGAAAATTTGGTTCAAAATTTTTTTTGGAGGGCGTTAAGACAGCGATGGCGGCAGGGTGTGCCTGTCGCCATCAGTTGTTATTAGTGTGCGGCGTTGGCCGCTTTTGTTTACGCTTCGTCGTCGAGGAGGATTTCCATGATTTGGATGGCACTCTTCATGATGTTGGTGCCAGGGCCGAAGATGGCCGCTACGCCTGCCTTGTAAAGGAAGTCGTAGTCCTGCACAGGAATCACACCGCCAGCGATGACGATGATGTCCTCGCGGCCGAGTTTCTTGAGTTCCTCAATCACCTGAGGCACAAGAGTCTTGTGCCCTGCTGCCAGAGACGATACGCCGAGCACGTTGACATCGTTCTCAACAGCTTCGCGTGCGCTCTCCTCGGGTGTCTGGAACAATGGTCCCATGTCGACGTCGAATCCACAGTCGGCATAACCGGTAGCCACCACTTTGGCTCCGCGGTCGTGTCCGTCCTGTCCCATCTTTGCGATCATGATACGCGGCTGTCGTCCTTCCTTCTTAGCGAAGAGAGCTGTCAACTCGCGTGCTTTTTGCAGATCGGGGTCGGATTTTGTTTCTGCTGAATACACACCTGAAATGGTTTTAACAACTGCTTTATAACGTCCCACAACGTCCTCGCATGCATCGCTGATTTCGCCGAGCGACGCACGGTCCTTTGCTGCCTCGACAGCGAGAGCGAGCAGGTTGCCCTTGCCGGTGCGCACGCATTCGGTAATTGCTTCGAGGTCGGCCTTGACTTTGGCGTTGTCGCGGTTGGCGCGCAGTTGCTCGAGACGAGCCACTTGCTCGTTGCGAACCTCGGTGTTGTCGATTTCGAGGATGTCGATAGGATCTTCTTTCTCCAGGGCATATTTGTTGATGCCCACGATAGTCTGGCGTCCGCTGTCGATGCGTGCCTGAGTGCGTGCTGCGGCCTCTTCGATGCGCATCTTTGGCACTCCGGTCTCGATGGCTTTGGCCATACCGCCCAGCTTCTCAATCTCCTGAATGTGCTCCCAAGCCTTGTGAGCGAGCTCATGGGTGAGGCGTTCCACATAGTAGGAGCCGGCCCATGGGTCGATAGCCTTGGTTACATAGGTTTCTTGCTGGATGTAAATCTGGGTGTTACGCGCGATACGAGCCGAGAAGTCGGTAGGCAGCGCAATAGCCTCGTCGAGGGCGTTGGTGTGCAGCGACTGAGTGTGACCCTGTGCGGCAGCCATTGCCTCGATGCAGGTACGTCCCACGTTGTTGAACGGGTCTTGCGCTGTGAGCGACCAACCGGAAGTCTGGCTGTGGGTACGCAACGACATGGATTTGGGGTTCTTGGCGCCGAAGCTCTTGACGATTTTCGCCCAGAGCAGACGTCCGGCGCGCATTTTTGCTATTTCGGTGAAGAAGTTCATCGAGATACCCCAGAAGAACGACAGACGCGGAGCGAAAGCGTCGACGTCAAGACCAGCGTTCACACCTGTGCGGATGTAATCCATACCGTCGGCCAGAGTGTAAGCCAGCTCGATGTCGGCCGTTGCGCCTGCTTCCTGCATGTGGTAACCGGAGATTGATATTGAGTTGAACTTGGGCATGTTCTTCGAAGTGTACTCGAAGATGCTGGCGATAATCTGCATCGAGAACTTGGGCGGATAGATATAAGTGTTACGCACCATGAACTCTTTGAGGATATCGTTCTGGATGGTACCGGCCATCTGCTCAAGTTTTGCACCCTGCTCCAGACCGCTGACGATGTAGAACGCCATGATGGGAAGCACGGCACCGTTCATGGTCATCGACACCGACATGGTGCTCAAGGGGATACCGTCGAAGAGGACCTTCATGTCCTCAACGGAACAGATCGACACACCAGCCTTGCCCACGTCGCCCACCACACGCTGGTTGTCGGCATTGTATCCGCGGTGTGTGGGGAGGTCGAAAGCGACCGACAGACCCTTCTGTCCGGAAGCGAGGTTGCGGCGGTAGAACGCGTTACTCTCGGCAGCTGTCGAGAATCCGGCGTACTGGCGCACGGTCCACGGACGGAACGGGTACATCAGGCTGTAAGGGCCGCCCAGGAAGGGAGGAATACCAGCCACGAAATCGAGATGCTCCAGACCTTCGAGGTCCTCACGAGTGTAAACCTTCTTGATGTCGAGCAACTCTGCATTTTTCCAACTCTCACCAAGGTTGAGAGGCTTATGCTCTACATTAAACGCCTCACTTGTTATATTGATGTCTTTGAAATTTGGTCTCATAATGATGTTCCTCCTTCTTTATTTTAACAGTTTAGCGTTGAATTCCTTAAGAGTACCGAGCACATTGGAGCGCACGTTGACGAAGTATTTCACACCCAGAGCCTTGAACTCGTCGGTCTCGGGACCAGCGAGCACGAGAATTGCGCGGTCGGCGAGATACTCGACGGCCTGCGGCAGCAGTTCGGCGTACTCATCGTCGCTTGAGCAGAGCACCACGATTTCGGCGCCTTTCTCGATAGCGGCGTCGATACCAGCCTGCACTGTTTCGAAACCGTTGTTGTCGATAATCTGGTATCCTGCGCAGGCAAAGAAGTTGCTGCTGAACTGAGCGCGAGCCAGACGCATCGTGAGGTTACCGATGGTAAGCATGAACGCCTTCGGAGTGTTGGCGGCACGCTCGGTAGCTAGACGCACTTGCTCGAATTCGCTTGCCAGACGCTGGTTGTTGAGTGCGGTGGCTGGAGTGTAGTCGACATTGTCGGCGCGACCTTCGCTTGTCTCGGTGAAGTTGGGGAACTGGTTGGTACCCAGCAACTGCTCGCGGCGCTTTGCCACCTTGTCGAACCGAGCCTTGGCACTGGCGTTCACGGCCTCGGTGATTTTACCTGCGTTGAGAGCGGCCTCGAAGCCACCTTCGTCCTCAACCTCGAGGAAGAGTTTCCAAGCCTGCTCGGCCAGCGACACGGTGAGCATTTCCACATAGTAGGAACCACCGGCTGGGTCGACCACCTTGTCGAGATGGCTTTCCTCCTTGAGTAGAATCTGCTGGTTGCGTGCTATACGCTCGCTGAACTCGTCGGGAGTCTTGTACCCCTCGTCGAACGGAGCCACCACAATCGAGTCGACACCTGCGAGAGCGGCCGACATCGACTGAGTCTGCGAACGCAGCAAGTTTACATATGGGTCGAACGCCGTTGCTGTGAAGAGCGTAGTCTCGGCGTTGACAACCATCTTGCAAGCGCAGTCGCACTCGGGTTTGTACTGCTTGACAATCTGTGCCCAAAGCATGCGTGCTGCACGGAACTTGGCGATTTCCATGAAATAGACAGTGGAAACACCCATGTTGAATTTGATGCGGCGAGCCACCTCGTCGGCGCTGAGTCCGGCCTCGGTGAGTTGAGCCATCCACTCGTTGCCCCAAGCGAGAGCGTAGCCGAGTTCTTGATAGATGTAGGCACCTGCGTTGTTGAGCAGTTGAGCCTCGACGGTGAGCACCCGCAGATGTTTCACGGGTTTCACGGCCTCGATGAGCTCAATAGCCATGGCCTTGATGTCGGCGGGGAACGGTGTGCCTTTCTTAAGCATGTGCTTGAAGGGAGCGAAGCTCACCGAACCGTGGAACGATTCCTGAGCCCCGGCTTTTTCCACCAGCGCCACCAGATTCTTTGCCAAAGTGAGCGAGCACTTCGGGCAGCACATCAGGTCAATTTTCACTGTTGCCAGGTCGATGCCCTCGAGCAGCACATTCAGGTCGTTGGCTGCTGTGACTTGGAAACCGAGGTCGGTGATACCCTTGTTGAGCAGTTCGTGTGCTTTCTTGTTGGCTTCCCGCTCGTCGTTGACGTCGATGTTCTGTCTTACGGCCCAGTCGTTGTCGAGCTTGGTACCGCGTACGAAGGGATACTCGCCCGGGAGCGAGTCGATTGTCTTCAGGTTCTTGATGTCGACACCGCGGTAGAGCGGCTGAACATTGAACCCCTCGTTTGTCCGCCAGACCATTTTTTTGTCGAAATCGGCACCCTTGAGGTCCACTTCGGCTTTTGCGCGCCACTCCTCAGGAGAGACCGGCGCGAACTGGTCGAACAATTTTTCAAATTTTTCTGCCATAATTTAAAAAATAATGAACTGTTTTATAGTAACTTTCTTTCAGTAATTCAGTGAGTTATGTTGCAATCGGGCCTTAAAGTCCCCTTGCAATCGGCAAAATTACAAAAAATAATTGAATTACATTAATTAATAAGAAAAAAGTTTTGTAGATTAGTTTTTTGAGGTGTCAGATAAAGAGTCAGAAGTCAACGATTACGTCATGAACAGCAAGCGGCGATGAGCATCCATTGAAGAGTAAGCCTGACATATGGGCATACGCATTTTAAGAACATAAGATTGCTGTCGACTTGTTGATGACAAAAAGAGTCCACTTGGTGTGATTTTTAAATGACAACCATTTTGCCAAAATATTTGAGGCTTTACGTCGCGTTTTATGTCGATTTTGTGCAGTAATTGCACTGTATTGCATAAAAAAGTATGTTTTTTGTGCAATACAGCATGTAAAAAACAAATGGCGGGGGAGACTGTTTCGTCTCTCCCGCCTTGCTTATGGTGAGTTGTCACCTTCGGCTTAGTAGATGCCTTGACCAAGCATTGCGTAGGCCACCTTCATGAAACCGGCGATGTTAGCGCCCTTCATGTAGTTCATGTAGCCGTCGGCCTCGCGACCGTACTTCACGCACTGGTCGTGGATGTCCTTCATAATGGTGTGCAGACGGTCGTCCACTTCCTTCTCGCTCCAGTAGATGTGCTGAGCGTTCTGAGTCATTTCGAGACCCGAAGTAGCGACGCCACCAGCGTTGACAGCCTTACCGGGAGCGTAGATCATACGCTTCTGGATGAAGAGGTCGATAGCCTCGGCGGTGCAGCCCATGTTCGATACTTCAGCTACATACTTCACGCCGTTCTCGGCCAGCTTCTTAGCGTCCTCGAGGTTAACCTCGTTCTGAGTTGCGCACGGCAGAGCGATGTCGACTTTGCGCTCCCAGGGTTTGGTCTTGGGATAGAATGTTGCGCCGGGGAATTTCTCAGCATAGGGAGCGACGACGTCGTTACCGCTAGCGCGGAGCTCGAGCATGTAGTCGATTTTCTCCTTGGTGCTGATGCCGTCGGGATCGTAAACGTATCCGTCGGGACCGCTGATGGTGACGACCTTACCACCGAGTTCGGTAGCTTTGGTGACGGCACCCCAAGCCACGTTACCGAAGCCTGAGACAGCGATAGTTTTGCCCTTGATCGAGTCACCCTGATCCTTGAGGAGCTCCTCAACAAAGTAGAGAGCGCCGAAACCAGTAGCCTCGGGACGAATCAGCGAACCACCGAACTCCAGACCCTTACCGGTCATGGTACCAGTGCACTCGTGCGAGAGTTTCTTGTACATACCGTACATGTAACCAACTTCGCGTCCGCCTACGCCGATATCACCAGCGGGAACGTCCTTGTCGGGACCGATGTTGCGCCAGAGCTCGAGCATGAAGGCTTGGCAGAAACGCATGATTTCAGCGTCGCTCTTGCCACGCGGGCTGAAGTCGCTACCGCCCTTGCCACCGCCCATAGGCAGAGTGGTGAGAGCGTTTTTGAAAGTCTGCTCGAAACCGAGGAACTTGAGGATTGAGAGGTTGACCGAAGCGTGGAAACGGATACCGCCCTTGTACGGGCCGATAGCGTTGTTGAACTGAACGCGGTAGCCTTGGTTGACCTGTACTTCACCGTTGTCGTCAATCCAAGTGACGCGGAAGGTGTAAATACGATCGGGCTCAACCATGCGCTCGATAATACGCGCCTGCTCAAACTCAGGATGTTTGTTATACTCGTCTTGCACGCTCAGCAAGACCTCACGCACTGCCTGCAAGTACTCCAGTTCGCCGGGGTGTTTTGCTTCCAGATTTGCTAAAATCTTATCTACATTCATGATAAGTTGTAATTTAAAATAGTTGTTTAGTGAAAACGTTTAGTATTTAGGGGTTAACGTTGTCGTTTACATTTGGCTTACGACATGGCAAATATAAGTCAATTTTTCCAACCACCAAAGTTTTTCACACTTTTTATAGGTTTTTTGTTTTTTTAACCGGTGGTAATAAAAGGGGAATAAAAGCGCTGACGTATGGCTGTTGAATCATTCTGTTGCGTAAAGTTTATAATAATTGATCTATACAAATTAAAAAAGTAGAAATAAAAAGAGAGAAGTAGTCGCGTTGTCATGGTAAAAACGGCTTTTTCTCGCACTTTATTTCGTTTTTTCTTGTGCGAGTCAAAAATAATGCTTACTTTTGCGCAAAATTCACATATAAAACAACTAAAAAACATTTCTAATTTCCATTTTTTATTTAACTTATGAAGAAACATAATTTTTACGCAGGGCCTTCGATTCTTAGTCAGCAGGCCATCAATGGCACCATCGATGCCATCCGCGACTTTGCCGGAACCGGACTGTCGGTTCTTGAGATTTCACACCGCAGCAAGGAGTTCACGGCAGTGATTGAGGAGGCCAAGCAACTGTTCAAGGAGTTGCTCGACATCCCCGAGGGCTATGATGTGTTGTTCCTCGGCGGCGGCGCCAGCACACAATTCTGTATGGTACCGATGAATCTTTTAGCCAAGAAAGCTGCTTACCTCGACACTGGTACATGGGCAAGCAAGGCCATCAAGGAGGCAAAGCTGTTCGGTGAGGTAGACGTCGTAGCATCGTCGAAAGAGTCGAATTACACCTTTGTTCCGAAGGACTATGTGATTCCCGGCGATGTAGACTATTTCCACATCACCACCAACAACACAATCTACGGCACCGAGATTCGTCACGATCCGGATGTGCCCGTGCGCATGGTTGCCGACATGTCGAGTGACATCTTCTCTCGCCCGGTCGACGTTTCGAAATATGACCTCATCTATGGCGGCGCTCAGAAGAACCTCGCACCCGCAGGCGTTACTTTCGTTATCGTGAAGGTTGACGCACTGGGTAAGGTTGACCGCGTGCTTCCCACGATGCTCAACTATAAGACCCATATCGACAAGGGTTCGATGTTCAACACACCTCCTGTGCTGCCCATCTACACCGCTCTGGAAACCCTGCGCTGGTACAAGCAGCTCGGTGGCGTGAAAGAGTTGCAGCGCCTCGACGAGGAGAAGGCCGCCGTGCTCTACGACGCTATCGACTCGAGCCGCATGTTTGTAGGCACCACCGCTGTCGAGGACCGTTCGATTATGAACGTGTGCTTCGTGATGAAACCTGAGTACAAAGAGCTTGAGAAGGACTTCGTTGAATTCGCCACTGCTCGCGGCATCATGGGCATCAAGGGCCACCGCAGCGTAGGCGGCTTCCGCGCATCGCTTTACAACGCGCTTCCTCTCGATAGCGTGAAGGTCCTCATCCAGGCCATGCACGACTTCGAGGCTCAGCACTAAATCATGAGACATTATATTATATAGAGAAACCAAGAAGCATAATCGATAATACAACAAATGAAAATACTTGTAGCAACCGAGAAACCCTTCGCACCTGTAGCAGTGGAAGGAATAAAGGAAGTGATTGAGAAAGCCGGCCACGAACTGGTGCTGGTGGAAAAAGGAACACGCGAAGACATGATTGCCGCCGTCAAGGACTGCGCCGGTCTGATTGTCCGCAGCGACAAGGTCGACAAAGAGGTGTTCGACGCAGCTCCGCAGCTTAAGGTTGTGGTGCGCGCCGGTGCCGGTTACGATAACATCGACCTCGCCGAAGCCACTGCCCATGGCGTGTGTGTCATGAACACACCTGGCCAGAACAGCAACGCTGTTGCCGAACTCGTGTTTGGTATGCTCGTTTCGCTTGTCCGCAACCGCTATAACGGCAAGGCCGGTACGGAGCTCAAGGGCAAGGCCCTCGGTATCCACGCCTTCGGTCAGGTGGGCCGCAACGTTGCCCGCATCGCGCAGGGCTTCGATATGGAAGTGAGCGCCCTCGACCCGTGGGTGAAGGACGAAGACATGCAGGCTGCCGGTGTCACTCCGGTGCACTCGGTAGAGGAACTCTATGCAGCCAACCAGTTTGTGAGTCTTCACATTCCCGCTACTCCCGAGACACGTGGCAGCGTGAACCAGGCATTGATTGAGCGCCTGCCGAAGGGCGGTGTGCTTATCAACACCGCTCGCAAGGAGGTAATCGACGAGCAAGGCCTGAAGGCCGCACTCGAGAACCGCACCGACCTGCGCTATGTTGCCGACGTGCGTCCCGACAACGGTGACGAACTCGAGGCTGCCATGCCCGACCGCGTGTTCTTCACTCCGAAGAAAATGGGTGCCCAGACCGCAGAGGCCAACATCAATGCCGGTCTGGCCGCCGCCCATCAGGTTGTTGATCATCTGGCCAACGGTTTCAACCGTTTCCAAGTGAATAAATAAACCGAACTATAAAACTCAGGTTCTGAACGGGTATGCCGTATCAGAACCTGAAGTTTTTTACGACGCAACATCTTTAGTTGTGGAATTGCCGGAATTGTTAATTATCAATTAAATATCGCACATTTATTATGAAAAAAATGCATTTGTTACTGACTCTGGCAATCACATTGATTCTTGCCAGCAGCTGCGAGATGAATCAGTTGCCCCAGAAGACCGAGGCACTGAACAAGCGCTGTCCCATTGACCTGAAAGAGCTGACATTCGTCAAGACCGACGACTACAAAGTGTCGGAAGTCAAGTTCGACAAGAAGACCAACGCCGTGGTGTTTGAAGTCACTGTCAAGGAGAAGGATAATGAGGACGACGCACTGAAGATGTTGTCGGCTATGGATGTCAAGTTCCGTAATTTCGTCTTCAAGAAATTCAACGAGTATCCTGAGTTCAAGGAATTCGCATCAGAGATTCTCGTAGCCAATCCTAAAGTCACATTCCACTTCAAGAGTGACAAGGGCAATAAGGAATCGGAAATGGCTGTCCCCGTCGAAGAGTTCAAGGCTATTGCCGACGGCACGTTTGATGTCGACCTCGGCAAACTGTCGCTGGAGGCTCTCGTTGAAGGCTTCAACTCGATGCTCCCCCGCGACTTGGGCGACGGCGTGATGTTTAACGGCGTTGCTCTGGGTAGTACCAACTTGCAGATGAATATGACTTTCGACGAGCGTGATGTGACGATTGGAATGTTCAAGTCGGTTTTGCCGCAAATCAAGAGAGAACTGGCCAAGAACCTCAAAGACGAGGCACTTAAACTTTTGGTGGAAAAGTGTATTGCCGCCGACCGTGGCTTGACCGTCTCGTTCCATGGTGGAAAATCGGGGCAGTCGGCCGACGTTGAATACAGTGTGGCCGAACTGAAAGCCGCAATAAAGTAATCCAAGACAATAATTCATTTTTTTATTAATCTCATAAAATTCAATTAATTTATGAAAAAACTTAAATTATTTGCAGGACTCGTATTATGCCTGTTCCTCGCTGCTGGCATGACCAGCTGCGGCCCCAGCAACTCAGCTGAACTTCTCGAGCAACTCAACAGTGAACTGCCCAAGGATGCAGGTAGCGGTTTGACAATGACCAAGGCAGAGGTTGACGGCGATCAGTTTGTGCTGATTTGCGAACTTGGCGATGCTGCACCAGTTAACCTGGGCATGCTCAAATTGGCAGGAAACTCCCCCGAAGTCAAGAAAGCCTTCTTGGAAGGAGACATCAAGGATGTGGCCGAGATTCTCGTCAAAGAAAACAAATCGATGGTACTTCGTTTCACCGAAAAAGGCGGTTCCGAGAATTTTGATATGACCTTCACACCAGAAGATCTCAAAAAAGCGTTATAACAAATTATAACGGTTAGTTATCAACCCAAACCAGCGGAGGCGCATCGTTCTTGATGTCGCCTCCGCTCGTTGTCTGCCCGTTTGATGAGTTCCGTATGTGTGAAATTATAACAAAGAGCGGGCTTGCTGATGAATTTTTACTTGCTTATTGGTGATTATTTGATAAAAAGTTGTAAATTTGCATTTTCAAAGCCTATAAGATTATGCCAAACGACAACATCAATCCCAATAACGACAGCGGCCGCAACATGCTGCGCATAGGTTCGACCCTCCAGGGCGGCAAATACCGCGTGGTGCGTTACCTTGCCAGCGGCGGTTTCGGTAACACGTACCTTGTAGAGAATGTCAATCTCCAGAAGACCATGGTAGCGAAGGAGTTTTTCCTGAAAGGTGTGACCGGTCGCGATGTGACGGACGGTCGCTCGGTGACGATCACCCTTGAGGAGAACAAGAGAATGTTCGCGAGCCAGCTTCGTAAGTTTGAGCGCGAGGCCCGCCGTCTGTCCACCTTCAACCACAGCAATATAGTTCGTGTGCACGACCTTTTCGACGAGAACGGTACGTCGTACTATGTGATGGACTATATCGAGGGAGAGTCGCTCGGAGAACGGGTGAAGCGCACCGGCGCGTTGAGCGAGCAGGAAGTTCGTCTGTTGTTGCCACAGTTGGTATCGGCCCTCGACGAGGTTCATGCCAACGGCCTTTTCCATCTCGACCTCAAGCCAGGCAATGTGATGCTCGACCGCAACGGAGTGGCGCATCTCATCGACTTCGGCACCAGCAAGCAGATGAGCGCCGACGGCACTGCGACAACCACGACAGGCTTGGCTTATACGCCCGGCTATGCGGCACCTGAGCAGGTGCACGGCCAGTTCGACCGTATCGGAGCCTGGACCGACCTCTATGCTCTTGGCGCAACCGCATATCACCTTCTCACGTCGCAGTTGCCGCCCGATGCCATCGATATCGACTACAATAAAGCCGACGCGTTCCGCTTTCCGCCCTCGGTGAGCCCCGATATGTGCGAGTTCGTGAAGTGGCTCATGGTACCGAACTATCACCTGCGCCCGCAGTCGGCAGCCGCCGTGCGTGAGCGTCTGGACGCCATGCTTGCACTCCCGGCCGCACCAGCAGCCGTTCCGCCGCCGTATGAAGTGCCGACGATAGCGGCCCCGGCGGCGCCCTATGTGCCACAACCCGCGGCACCGTACGCGCCTCAAGCTGCCGCGCCAATGCCGTATGACGATGACGAGACTGTAGTGACCGGGCCGGTGAACAATGAACAGCAGGAGCAGTATGAGTACGACGAACCAAGCGGCAAGAGTCCGGTGAAAAAGATCCTTATGATTGTCCTCCCGATAGTGCTTGGTATAGGTCTTATTACCGCCGCGGCTTTGTATTTCATCAACAAGTCGGCCCGAGAAGCCGAGGAGCGGATTGAATCCAGCTTGGCCGCTGTTGAGGAGGAAGAGCAGAGTGAGGAATCACTCATTGAGGAAATAATGGAAGGCTCAAAGCCAGAGCCGGTGAAAGAGGAGTCAAAACCCGAACTGAAAGCCGACGAGCAAAAGAAAGAGGAAGCGAAAAAAGAAGAGGCAAAGAAAGAAACTCCAAAGCCTGAGCCGAAGAATACGCCCGATAAGATTTACACCAGCGTCGAACAGATGCCGTCGTTCCCAGGTGGTGAATCTGGTCTTATGAGATTCCTCAACAGCCATATCCGCTATCCCTCCGCAGCTGCCGAATCGGGTGCTCAGGGACGAGTGATTGTGCAGTTTGTCGTAAACAAGGACGGCTCCGTGGGCCAGGCGAAAGTGGTTCGCGGTGTGCATCCCGCTCTCGACGCCGAAGCGCTCCGCGTGGTCCGCACGCTGCCGCGATTCAACCCCGGCAGACAGGGCGGCCAACCCGTCTCGGTGTGGTATTCGCTACCGGTCTCGTTCAGACTACAAGGCTAATCACCCCAGCAGAAACGAGGGCGTGTCATAATTAAAAGCAGAAACGAACACCACCGCCTGCACAGCGGTGGTGCGGGTTTGATTTGGTTCAGGAGAGGCGGAAGACGATGCGTAGGCGGTTGTTTTGGTAGCGTGTGCTGCTGATGCGGAAGGTGCCGATTTGCGCTGTGTGCTCGACGTGGTCGCCTGCGCAGAGGCATTCGTCGTAGTCGCCCACGTGGATGATGCGCACGGTGTCGGTGGCATCTTTGGGCAACCGCTCCAAGGGGAAACGGCTCGCTACCTGCGCTTGAGTGGCAAATTCCTCGGTCACGGGCATATCGGCTTGAATCACTTCGTTGACCTTAGCCTCGATTGCCGCGATTTCGTCGTCGGTGAGCGGTCTGGGGAAGTCGTAGTCGAGTTTCGACTTGGTGCGCTCGACATGTGCGTTGACGTGTCGTCCGCATCCGAAAGTCTTCACCATGGTCGCATTTAGTATGTGCTCGGCAGTGTGCATGGGCCGGTATTCCTGTTTGTTGTGCGCGTTGAGAGTGGGAGTTTCCATAATAGAGCTGTTGGGAATGTGTGTTACTGGAATCGCTTGAGAATTGTGTAACTTGGAAGAATGCCGAGTTCTCCCGCTTTGGATAGGTCGTTGACGCCTGCGGCTTTGTTCCCGAGGCGAAGGTAAAGAAGCCCTCGGTTGTAGTAAGCCTCGCCCAGGTTGGGTGAGATGGCGATGGCGTCGGAGAATGCGGCGATAGCAGCTGTGTAGTTCTGCATTTCGTTGTAAACGATGCCGAGGTCGTAGTGCGCGTAAGCGTTTCGTGGCGACTGCTTGATGACGAGCCTCAGGTCGTCGATAGTCTGGTCGAGCAGTTTTGCGGCCTCACGTTGTCGCAGCAGTTGCGCGCTTCGTTGCTCGTCGGTCGCTGTTGCGTCGTTGTTTCCGGCTTCATGGCTTTTCATCTGGTAAGCGCGGTAGTGGGCGCACGCTTTGACAAACAACGCTATGGGCTGCCCCGGCGCCAGTTCGAGCGCACGGTCGGCGTCGGCGAGCGCACCGTCGGGGTTTTTCACAATGAGTTGGTCGATGGCTCGCGATATGAAGTCGATGGGCTTTGTCGACCCTTGGGCGATGATGCTGTTGAAGTACTCGATTGAGGCGAAATGGCGGTTGATGTCGTCGCTGGAAAGCTGCACGTCGTGGTTGGCTATGGTAAGCGTCATGGGCAGCATGTGAGCGTCGTTGAGTTCAGCCACTTCCTGCATATAATGTGTGCGAGTGTATGAGAGGTCGTCGTCGGCCGGAGTGTAGTAGGAGAGCGAGAAGAATGGTTCGGGTTGTATTTCCATCTGAGCGTTTTGGACACGTCCTCTCGAGCGGTTGGCGTATTCGGGTTTGAACGAGTCGTCGATTTTTACGGTCATCATCTCGTTGAACCGGTTCATGATTTCCTCTTCGTTCTCGAGCCGGTCGTCGGGTGTGGGAGCCTCCGACATGCGTTTGGCCAGTTTCTCGTTTTCGATTTTGGCGGGGTTGTAGTCGCTCTTGTGAATGCCTTTGCTTTTCATCACAGCCACAGCCTGCTTGATGTCACGCTCGGCTCCGGCGTTGTCACCTGCTCGTCGCTTTGCGTCGGCACGCATGAGGTATCCTCCTTCGAACTTGGGATAGCGTTTCAGCACCAGGTCGTAGTCGTTGATGGCTCGTCGGTACTGCCCTGTTTTCATGAGCAGAATGGCGCGGTTGTACAGGGCGAGGAAGTTGTCGGGCTCGAGCGACAGCACTTTCGTGAAATCGTCGACGGCCTTGTCGTTCTCGGCCACCTCGGCGCAAAGCATGGCGCGGTTGTAACGCGCGGTGGTGTTGTCGGGCTCGAGTTGAAGCGCATAGTCGAAGTCGGCCATTGCGCCGTAGTAGTCGTCCTGCTTGTATCGCACATAGGCGCGGTTGATGTATAGGCTGGTCTGAGTCGGGTCGAGTTTTATAGCCTCGTCGAGGTGAGTAAGCACCTGGCCGAGACTGTCCTGCTTGACGGCCACCTGTGCGAGCAGCAGATGCGCCTGCAGGTTGTTGGAGTTGCATTCGAGGCTCTGAAGAGCGTCGTTGATGGCAGTTGCGGTGTCGCCCCGTTCGAGGTGGAGGTGAGCCAGTCCGAGGTGTACGCGGTCGTTCCGTCCGTCGATGGCCTTTAGCGTGGAGAGTGTGGAGTCGGCCCCGTCGAGGTCTTTCTCCTGAACCTGACAAGCGGCGAGGTTGAGCAGCTGGTTCTTGTCGTAGGGCGCCATTTCGAGCCCTTTTCTGAAGTCGGCCATGGCCTCTTTCACTTTATCCTGGTTGAGGCGTGCCACACCTCTCACCTGGTAGACGTCGACGATAAAGGGGTTGCGCTCGATGCATAGCGTGGCGTCCTCCTCGGCTCCACGGTAGTCGTCGAGGCTTATTTTTGCCACGGCTCGGTAGTAGTAAGGCTCGGCCAGGAAGGGCTTTGCCGCGATTACTTGGTTGAAGTACTGTATCGAGAGGATATAGTCCTCGAAGTAGAGGGCGTTCTTGCCGATGCGCAACACCTGGTCGGTATTGATTTGCGCTCGCGCCGTTATCGGCGCGAGCGTCATCATCAGCGTTAACGCTGCTAAAGCGATATGTTTCCAACCGTGCTTCATCGCTCGAGAGCCGAAAGGCGCGTTCAGGCGGTTTTGAAGCGGTAGATGGTACGTGTTCGGTAGTTCTCGCCGGGACGAAGCACACACGACGGATACTCCGGGCAGTTGGGCGTGTTAGGCGCATGCTGAGTCTCCAGCGCCACTGCCGAGCGTTCGGGGTAGGGGACGCCGAACTTGCCCTTGCTGCCGTCGAGGAAGTTGCCGGTGTAGATCTGCAGGCCCGGTTCAGTTGTGAGCACCTCCATGAGAATGCCGGTGTTGGGTGCGTAGCAAGTGGCGGCCACATGGTCGATGTCGCCCGGATGGTTGAGCACGAAGTTCTGGTCGTATCCGTTGCCGTTGATGAGTTGGTCGTACTGGGCGTTGATGTCGCGTCCCAGAGGCTTCGGAGTGGTGAAATCGAGCGGAGTTCCGGTAATGTCGCGGGTTGAGCCGTCGGTGATAAGAGTCTCGTCGCTTGGAGTGATGCGGCATGCGTCGATCATCACCTCGTGGTCGAGGATGGAGCGTGACAGGTCGCCGCTTAGGTTGAAGTAGGAGTGGTTGGTGAGGTTGACCACAGTGGGCGCGTCGGTGGTGGCGCTGTAGTCGATATCGAGTGCGTTGTCGGGTGTGAGTCGGTAGACCACGGTGACGTTCAGTCGTCCCGGGAATCCGGCTTCACCGTCGTCGCTCACCAGTCGAAGCTCAAGTGTGGAGTCGTCGATTTGGCGTGCGTCCCACACCTTCTTGTCGAAGCCCTTCGGTCCGCCGTGCAGACAGTGAGGTCCGTTGTTCACCGGCAGTTGGTATTCCTTGCCGTCGAGTGTGAACCTCGCGTTGCCTATTCGGTTTCCGTAACGTCCAATGAGAGCGCCGTAGTTGCCGTCGTTGTCGAGGTAGTCCTGGATATTGTCATATCCAAGTTGCACGTCGATGAGTTTACCGTTGCGGTCGGGCACGAGTTGTGTTACTACTCGTCCGCCGTAGTTGGTGATACACACTTCGAGTCCGTTGTCGTTAGTTAGGACATAGAGAGCAATGTCTTTGCCGTCGTGCTTTGCGATGAAATTCTTAGGGTCAAGTCCCGATTTTGTCATAATTCAATATGTTTTATTGGTTTTGTGTTTTGTTATTTTAAACGACAAAGATAGTGGAAAATTCTATTCAGCCGTCGTTGAGGCCACAATAATTAATAATTTTTAAGGGTGGTTCTTGGTGGGATAGGGGAGTATCAAAGAAATTCACGCGGGTTTCGGCATTTGCGAAATCCGCGTGAGTGGTTATGACATATGTGTAGGAGTAAGTTCTATAAATTCCTAAATTTAAAACCAATATACGATAAGACTCAGGCTATTTATAGAATCCCCCTTGATTATTTCTTGAGTTGGCTGACGTTTAGGCGCTTGAGCACAATCAGCGTTTTGCCGTTGCGGTCGAGTAGAGCGGTCTCGTTGTCGTTCAGTCGCTTGCAAGATGCTGTTTCCTCGAGGGCGATAAGCATGCGTGTCTCGGTCGAGAGGTTGGGACAGTCGTAGTGGGTCGAGACCAGGTCCTCAAACTCTACGGCAAACTCCTTCGTCGGGTTGATGTTGATTACACCGTTGATGATGTTGCATCCGCTGTCGGCGTTGATGGTTAGCATTTCCACGTCGGCCACGAGTTTGATGTTTCGGTTCTCCACATTCTCGCCGTTGAGTTCCTTCACCTTCCATCCACCGTTGAGGAAGTCGATGTTCTGCCGGCGCAGTTTTAGAATCTGGTGGTTGTGCTTATCGGTGATGGTGAGATACTCGGTTGGCTCGAGCCGTGTGAGAATCACGCCGTGTGCATCCTGAAGCGCTTTGAGTATGGCTCGCTCGGTGGAAGCCGAAGTGGCGTCGCGGTCGGTAGTTATGAGATTGGCGAACGACAGTTTCTCTCCCTTGACGGTGAACGTGCCGTTTACGGCGTTTGTCCCGAGGCTGCCCATGAGTCGGTTCTTGCCACTTGAGAAGTCGAGGTAGATGTAAGGCCTCTCGCTGCCGCTGTAAGGCTGCTTATTGATTTCCACCACGTTCCACTCGCCGTACAGTTGCTTGGCGGCATCCTTGATGTGTACCTTGTTGGGCATGTTCTCGGTTTCGTCGACCTGAACCTGCTGGCGGTCGTTCTTCTTGTCTTTTTTCTTTTTTGCCTCGCTCACGGCCGGCGTGAGAGCCACAGCCAGCACGAGCACGAGTGATATGATACGGGTAATTTTCATCGCGATAATTATTTTTTCAGCCTGCAAATTTCACAAAAAATCGCCAAATGTTCAAATCCGTTAAGCAATTTTACAAAAAAACCATACAATATAACCTTATTTAACCCTTGGCGGAAACGAGGACTTTGAGAGTGGCGAGACACGAGCGGCACCTGCAAGTCTCCACGGTTCCGTACCTCGCGAGGTACGGGGGGCATGCATCGCCTACGAGGGTGTGTCATAATTCTGGCGCACCCTTTTGTTGTAACATGTTGTAAAACATATAACAAAGCCTCTACTTTCCCAAGCGGAGG
>JBGUHM010000108.1:0-9033 GCA_045112115.1 Sodaliphilus sp.
TCTTTAAATGCTCGGTCGCCTATTTCGGCCACGGCATAATCCCTTCCTCCTACATTTGCTGTTTTTGGAATCTTTAAATCGGCTACCGACAACTGTCGACATGTCACAAGCGTAGCCTTCGCGTCCTGCTGGTCGATAGTATAAGCCATACCATCTACCACAAACACCTCGGGCTCGACCTCACGCTCGACGACCGCATGTTGAACATGATGTGATTTCTTAGGTTCCGGCTTAACCGGAGCCGGCTTCTGCTGTACAGGTTTTGTAGGCTTGGGCTTTGACAGCCCATGCGTCTGAGCCGCCACGCCTGTCGAGAGCGTAAGCGCCGCCAACACTACTATAAATGTATTGAGAAATCGTTTCATAATATAGTCTTTACAGTATAATTAAATAAAGGAGATTAACGCAGAATCGGCAAATTTACAAAAACTCTCCCACCCCACCAAGAAAACCGACAAATATTTTTAAAGCGGGCATTCGGCAGCACGGCGGGGCGGCACGGCGCTGGCTTTGATAGCAGTGCAAAAGAAGGTGCGTACTTTGAAGCACGCACCCTCTTGGGTTGAATATAATCTCTGGATTAAGAGAGTTTCTTGATCTGCTCACGCACGGCGTTGTTGTCGGGATCGTAGATGAGCTGCTTCTCGAAGTAGCTGCGTGCGGTCGCCTTGTCGCCCTGCTTCAGGTAATAGAGAGCCATGTAGTTGTAGCTCAGACGGTAAACCACTGCGTAACGGCTCTTGTCGGCACCACCGGCCACTGCGTCGTCGACCAGCTTGACCACGCGGTTGAAAGCGTTGAGAGCCTCGTTGCTGTCCTGTCCGTCGCGAGCGCTGAGCACACGAGCTTTGAGGAATGCGGCGTTGATACTCTCGCCGTCGGCTTTGACAGCCTCGTTGGCCCATTTCACGGCCTGGTTGAGGTCGGCAGCCTTAGCGCTCTCATCGGCGTTGGCGTAGGCACGCTGCATGTAGCAGCTTGCGAGAGTCACATAGTCGGACATCTTCACACCTTCGTTCTCGACGACGGGTTCGAGCATTGCGATAGCGTCGGTGTACTGATCCTTCTCGTAGTAAGCGTCAGCGAGCGAGCGCTTGAAGTTCAGGTTCTCGGGGTGCACCTCGGCGGCATTCTTCAGGATGTCGAGAGCGTCGCCCAGACGACCTGCGCCGCGCAGAGCGTTGCTGTAGTAGGTGTAGTCGTTCTCGTTGTAGTCGGCGGGAGAGTCGGGACGCAGAGCGAAGAACTTCTCACCGCAGCTGATGGCGTCGTCCCAGTTCTTCTGACGCACCAGAGAGTACAGAGCCAGACGCTTTGCGATGAACTTTTCGCTGCTGTCGTCGGCGCTCTTGGCGTCGAGGGCGTTTGCTACTTGGAGCACACCGTCATAATCCTGTGTGGCGAAGAGGAGCTGAGCGTAGCGGAGCTCATCCTGTCCGAAGTGGTTGGGGTTGTCCATCAAGCGCTTGTACATGTCAAGAGCCTTTGAACCTTGGTTGTCGTCGTAGTACTTGTCGGCGAGCTGGCGCTGCACGAGAGCCGAGTTGGGAACCTTAGTCAAGAGGTCCTCGAGCTGACCGATAGCGAACTGAGGATTCACCTTAATATAGGTATTGGCATATTTCACCTGCGACTCGATGTTGTCGGGGTCGTAGTAGAACGCGTTGTTGTAAGTTCTTGCGGCCTCGCCCCATTCCTGCTTGTCGGCGAGCATGTCACCTTCGAGGATAAACACGTCGGGGTCTTTGTCCTTGCCCCACTTGTGAGCGGTCTCGATGTTCTTAGCGATTTGCTTCTGATAAGCCATGGGGTCGGCGTTGTAGAACTCGCGAGCGATGGCGGTGACGAGCTTGGGATCTTTCTTCACCTGCTTCTTTGCCATATCGAACTGTGCCTCGGCGCTCTTGACATCGCCGTTGTAGAGTGCGAGCGCACCCAGACCTACGTAGTTGTAAGCGCATTTGGGGTTGGCTGCAATACCCTGGTCGAAGTGGTTCTTTGCATCGTTGTAGCTTTTCTGAGCCTTGGCGGCGTCGCCGTTGCGCTTCCACATCTTGGCGTACTTCAGGTCGATTTGACCCAGGTAGTAAAGCGACAGAGACTTGTCGGTGCCGGGAGCGTTGAGGTTACGGTTCAGGAGCTCACGAGCGTTGGTGTACTCGTCGATTTTGTAAAACTCGATGCCATCCATATAGCCCTGTGCGAAGCTTCCGATGGCCGATCCTGCGATGAGCAGAGATGCGATAAAAATCTTGAATTTCATTGTTTCAGTATTTTAAGTATGTTTTCATTTTATTTTCAAATCACGTATTCCGCATTATGCGGCCGATTAAGTCATCTCGTTTCCACCTGCACCACTCTCACTGGTTCGGCCGCCGGTACAATGCCGCTGTGCAGCACTATCTTCTGTCCAATGGCACTGGTGACGAAGATGTAGAAGTCGTGCGCCAGACCACCGTAGGAGGTGTCGATGGCGTAGATGGGACGGTACAGCGGGTAGCTTGCGTCATAGAGGTAGGCCTGGTAGGGCTTTACGCCCTCGATACTACCCTCGGGCATCACGCCCATGACCTTGATTTTGTCGGTGAAGTCGATGCTTCCGGCCTGGTCGCTCTCGAAATCTTTCATCCGCTGCTCGATAGACGGCTTCGACTCGTCGAGGTTTGCGCTGAGCCAGCTCACGCCCACAATGCCGAGGGTATTCTTACCCTTCATCACAGCCCGGAACACGTCCTCGCTCGATTTCTCGGCATATATCTTGATGGGGAACTGCTTTCCGCCAATGAACTTGTCACGGATAAAGTGCTGTGCTGCCGAGCCGTTGCCATCGAAAATCACGCGTATGGTGTCGTTCTTGTACTTTGTCGGGAAAATTTTGCCCCAAGTGGTGATTTTTCCGCTGAAGATGTCACGCAGGTTGTCCATCGTGAGATTGTCGATATCGAGCGCGTTGTTGGCAATCAAGGCCACTCCGTCGACGGCAATCTGTCGGCATCGGTACTGTCGGTTGTGATCTTTCAAATACTTCTGCTGCTCTTTTGTGAGTTCGCGGTAAGTGATGATCATCTCACACTTGTTCTTAAGAAGCGAGTCGAGTGCCTCGGTCTCGCCCACATATTTCGGCTCGATTTCGGCTTGAGGATAGTGATACTCAAAGACCGAGATCTCGTCGTCGAGCACGTTCTTGAACGACTCGTCGCACATCACTGTGGTTTTGCCGCTGATGGCCTTCTTCTCGAACCTTTCGCACGAGACCAGAGCCCATGTCGACAGCAATGCCACGGCTGCTATCACCATTGCGGTGACCGACTCTCTGACTGTCATTTTCATCTCTTTCCTTCCTTTCTTCGTTAAAAAAACTGTTTGTTTACTCGTCGTCGCCCTCAAGGTCGCGTAGGCGATAGTAGTCCAGGTTCTTCACCTGGCGGTAGCACCGGTAGATGCCGTAGAGACCGAGAATAATAGCGGCTGGATAGCGCAGCTTGAGCCAAATACCCTCAAAGTCGAAGAAGTTGATCCACATAAGCACCGCCATTGTCATATACAACAAAATCATGAAGATTCCGAAGAAAATCCTGATTGCTTTCATCACAATGTTTTCGCTGTGCTTCATCGTCACGTTTTCGTTAAATTGTTAATCGTTTTTTTATAATTGTTGTTGGCCTTTTGACTATGCTGTAAACGTTTGGTTTAGTCACATATTGTGGTCTAAATCGCCTAAAAGGTGCAACAAAAATCGGGTAAAATTACTCAAAATACTTGAACCGACAACCAAAACGCAAAAAAAATTTCTTTTTCTTAACAATTCGCGCAAGCTTTAAAAGTGCATTTAGTGTTGGTGAATCGCTCGCTTGGCTGGGTTATTGTCTACGGAGTTTGGGGAGTTTTTTGAGATTTATTTATGTTGGCTGGGACAGTGGTTGGCGCTTTGCGCATGGAAGATGCGTGAGCGCTGCGCGCATGGAAGATGTAACATGGAGGATGGAAGATGTAATACATGGGACGCTGGTTGTGACTATGTTCGTGACTATGTTCGTAGGCTCGGAGTTCTCGGAGCTCTCAGAGTTCTCGGAGCTCTCAGAGGACTCGGAGAGGGCGGCTTTGCCGCCTGGGACACTTGTTTGTGACTGTGTTTGTGACTGTGTTTGTGACTATGTTTGTGACTATGTTGGTACAGTGGTGAGACACTGTTTGTGACTATGTTTGTGACTATGTGGGACAGTGGTTGGGGGGTGACAGAGGGTGTGTGAATACATTTTTTGTTGTGAAGGTAATTGTTGATGGTGTGTTGAGCAATTGCAATTTGAGTATTAAGTGTGGCGCAATGGTCTGCTATGCTGTAAATTCTCAACATTTTAGAGGGTTAAAATCTAAACGCAGGGCTTTGCTGGTGGCCCGATAAATACGGGGTAATGTACGAACTACTTAAATAAGGAATCGTGTTGATAAAAATCCCAATAATTTTCGCTTTTCGCTTGTTTATTCGTAAAATATGTTTATCTTTGCACCGTGGAATATTTCCTTATATCATTAACATTTACCTAACATTTCATATTTATACATATTATATTATTCATTTATTTAATTTTCAGACCAAAACATGAGAAAAAATTTACTTATCTTATTGTTGGCTCTTCTGGCAATTCCCTTCGCGGCGCGAGCGGATGAGCTGACGATTGCTGGCGAAGGTCAAACCACCACCAACTCTTTCGTACCGTTTTACGGCACGTGGGTTGACGCATACCAGAAATGTGAATTTGTCATTCCGGAGGCGTATCTGGAAGACATGCAAGGCAGCAATATCACCAGCCTGAAGTGGTATCTGAATTCGCCGGCTTCAACTTCCTGGGCTAACGCGGTATTCAAGGTGTTTATGAAAATCGTTGACAACGAGAGCATCAGTGCATATACTGGTTATGATGATGCCACTGTTGTGTATGAAGGTGCGTTTGCTGCCCCCGACGGTATGATATCACTTGAGTTTTCCGATGTCTTCCGTTATGACAGCGGTAATCTGCTTATCGGTATTTATGAGACCACTACCGGCACTTACTCGAGTGCGTCATTCGACGGTGTAAGCCTGACAGGGGCAAGCATTAGCGGATACAACTCAACATCAATCGACAACGTGTCCGCCAACCAGCGCAACTTTTTGCCAAAGACCACGTTCACCTACGAGGCTGCGACGGTGGAAGATTACGCTGCAAGCGTGAACCCGAAACCCGAAAACGGACTTGCTTTTGGCTCGTTAGCTGTGGGCGACAGCAAAACTATGAACGTGACCGTCAGGAATACGGGTACCAACGCGTTCACTCCGAGCGTCACTGTTGCCGGCAACGGATTCAGCACCGACTTCACTGCCGCCGAAATTGCATCGAAGGGCTTCGCCACTATCCCCGTGACGTTCACCCCGACAAAAAGTGGCGACTTCACCGGCACATTGACCATCAACTGCGGCCAGGCAGGCACCTTCGAGTTACCACTGACCGGCAGCGCGACGCTTAAAGCCACTGTTGCCGACGGAGGCGCTACAAACCCATATCTGCCTGTTTACGGATATAATTATGATGGAGCTCAAACCACACAGATGATTTATCCGGCTTCGATGTTAAGCGAACTGGCTGGCAAGAAGCTCAAATCAATTACCTTCTATTTCACCTGCAGTTCAGGTTCTTCAGGAAAGACAATTTTCTACGGAGGAAATGTAGCGTTCTCTCTTGCCAACACCACGGTAGAGGCTTTCACCAGCACCGACCGCATCACCGAGGGGCTCACCCCGGTGGCAAGTGTCGTACCACAAAACGGCACTGAAAACGAGTGGACCATCACCTTTGATGAGGGATTCACCTACGAAGGACAAAATCTGCTTCTGAGCGTGGAAACCTCCGCAGGCACTTGGGCCAATACCACATTCTCGGGTGAGTCGGGTCACACTGGCGCAGCAATCACTTCAGAGCAGTCATCAGTCCTCGACTTCCTGCCTAAGGTGACATTCGAGTATGAATTGTTGGACGGTGTGGTTACAACCTCTCCTACCAGCTGGGACTTCGGTCAGCTGTTCACCGACGACGAGCCGGCCACCAAAGAGTTCACCGTGAACAACAACACCGACGCCGAAATCACCCTGGCCCTGACCGGCCTGGAGAACACTCCGTTCAGCGCCGAGGCCAGTGCTGAGACCGTAGCCGCACGCGAAGTGGCTACCGTCACCGTGACCTACACCCCGACGGCCGAGGCTGGCGAACACAGCGCCACGTTGACAATCGTCGACGGCGTCACCGTCGCCCTCACCGGCGAAACTCTTGAGCACGTTATCAACGGCACTGTGACTCCGAGCGAACTAAACCTCAGCTGCTATGAGGAGCAGACCGCCACTGCCGACATCACCATCGAGAACACCGGTAACACCGCGTTCACGCCCGTGTTTGCCGACATCGAGGCTCCGTTCAGCATAGCCGACGCCGAGGAAATCGCAGCAGGCGAGAGCAAGACCTTCACCGTCACATACACTCCCGAAGCGCTCGGTGAGCACACCGGCACACTCACCGTTACCATCGGCGAGCAGGACGGCATCGTCGTGGGCCTAACCGGCAGCTGCACCAAGGCTCCACTTGAGCTGCTTGTTGCCGACGGCACAAATACCGAAACCAAATTGCCCATTACTGGCAACTATTTAGACACCGAGGGCACCTACGGCCAGACCATCTACGCGGCCGAGATGCTCAGCATTCTTGCCGACAAGGACATCACCAAGGTGAAGTATTTCTCGCATGACGAATTCGAAGCCTCGAAGATTGCAGGCACCGTGCTCGAAATATACATGATGGAGACCGACGAAGACGAAATGCCGATACCAGAAGGTAGTTACTCGCAGCAACCGCTGACTTTTGAAGGCGAAGCAATAGGCGAATATGAGATTGTAGGCGGCGAGACCGAACTGGAGTTCACTCTGTCGACACCGTTCCACTACAGCGGCACAAAGAACCTCGCCATTCAGGTGATGGTCAAGACCAAATCGCCGCAGACCGGCACCAACTATCAGAGCTTTGCCTGGTATGGAATGAATAAGTCCAACAACATCAGTTATTACTATTACAGCTCTTCGGGCAAGGGTGCCAAGAACTTCATGCCGAAGACTCTGTTCTCCTACAACGACGAACCAGTGGTTGAGCCCACCACGCTCGCCGAGATTCTCGAGACCAACCCTGTTGGCACCGAGGTGACCGTGAGCAACGACCTTGCTATCGCTGAAATCGTTGTCGACCAGAACCTCGTGTTCGTGAGCGACGGCGAGGACAACTGGATTGAACTTCAAGTCTCCGATGACGTGCTCAACTTCATCGCCACCACTCCGACACTTGCCGGCAGCAGCGTTAAGGGACAGTTTGTCTACGATGGCTTCAACCCGTCGATCGTAGTAGAGGAAATTCCTGCAGCAGCCCAGGAGCAACTCACCGTCGAACCCGCAGTCTACCCCGTGAACCTCGACTTTGCTCCGAAGCCCTGCGAGGTGTTCTTCGTGACCGGTTACTACCATGGCGCCGGCGGCACCGACAATATGCCGAACCTGCGTGAGTGGAGCGGCAACGGCGGCCAGATGGGCGTCCTGCTCGACCTCGACCTCAGTTGGGCCCGCGGCAGCATGGAAGAAGGCAAGCACTACAAGATTCGCGGCACCGCATTGCTGAAAGAGGCTTGGGAAGCACCTTCGGCCAACGGCATCCGTCCTCGTATGGCTACCGACGACCCGATGGCACTGCGCAACTACACCATCATGGCCACCGCCATCCCGAGCGCCACTACAGGTATCGAGACCATCGCCGGCGGCGAGGTGAAGAGCGTACGCTACTACAACGCACAGGGTCTCGAGAGCGCTGTTCCATTCCAGGGCATCAATATCGTAGTCATGGAAATGAACGACGGCACCAAGAAGACCGTGAAGGTTGTGAAGTAAACAACACTCCTATTTATAATAAAAGAGCACGTCCCCAGAGGATGTGCTTTTTTTTTCATCACCGCACAATGTATTTTGTGTTTTATCCTCATTGCTTTTCTATTAGTAAGAATTCTCTTCTCCACTATATGATATCATCATGATTAACGATTCGCAATATTTTCTGATTTTTCAAAAAAATCGCTTGTTGCTGAAAAAAAATCGCGAAAAAATTGCAAACTCCATATATTTTCTCTAAATTTGTGCCAAATTTCACGTAAAACAACTATATATCTATACCCGATGGCCAACAAAAAACTTCTAACCGACGAATTAAAGAAAAACTTTGGTTTCGACACCTTTAAGGGCAACCAGCAGGCAATCATGGAGAATCTTATCGATGAGAAAGACTCGTTCGTGCTCATGCCTACCGGCGGCGGCAAGTCGCTGTGCTACCAGTTACCCTCACTCATAATGGAGGGTACAGCCATAGTAATCTCGCCGCTTATCGCCCTGATGAAAAACCAGGTGGACGCCATGCGCAACTACAGCGAAGAAGACGGTGTGGCTCATTTCCTCAACTCGTCGCTCACCCGCCAGGCCATCGAGCAGGTGAAAGCCGACATCCGCGAGGGCAAGACCCGTCTGCTTTACGTGGCTCCGGAGTCGTTGACCAAGCCTGAAAACGTGGAATTCCTCAAAACGGTGAAAATTTCGTTCTACGCCATCGACGAGGCGCACTGCATCAGCGAATGGGGCCATGACTTCCGTCCGGAGTACCGAAACATCCGTCCCATCATCACCGAGATAGGGCGCCGTCCCATCATCGCCCTCACCGCCACCGCCACACCTAAGGTTCAACACGATATCCAGAAGAATCTGGGCATCCTCGACGCCAAAGTGTTCAAGTCGTCGTTCAACCGTCCCAACCTCTACTACGAAGTGCGGCCCAAGACCAAGGACGTCGACAAGGAAATCATCAAATACATCAAGCAGATGGAAGGCAAGTCGGGCATCATCTACTGCCTGAGCCGCAAAAAGGTGGAGGAACTGGCCGAGACCCTGCGCGTCAACAACATCAAGGCACTGGCCTACCATGC
>JBGUHM010000109.1:0-52401 GCA_045112115.1 Sodaliphilus sp.
CCCAGACAGATGCGCGACACCCGTAGGTCGGAGTTTCCAAGTTTTACGTATTCCATATCATCGTTGCTTTTTGAATATCATTCTCATCATCTCAGGGTCGAGCGGCTTCATGGCGGGCAGTTTCAGGTCCTTCACCATGTGAAGTGTGCCCTGCTTATATTTCTGGAAGTGGTCGGTCTTCAAGTGACTCTGATAGGCTTCCTCTGATGCATAGATTTCAAGGATGCGAATCTGTGTCGAGTCATCGGCGCTCTGCATCGGGAACAGGCACACAACGCCAGGCTCCCGCTCTATACTGAGACGGTCCACTTCGTTGGCATATGCCAAATATTCTTCTAAGTACTGCGGATACACCTCGATTTCAGCGATGCGGAACAGCATGCCGTCGGTTGTGCGGCTCAAGGCCGAGGGCTTTTCTACGGTCTGCCCGAAAAGCCACTGTGCATTCTTGTAAAGTATCATCTCGCGGAACGGTGCAAGGTCGGGCTCCGTGGAAAGATATCGCTTCATGCGGGCCAGGCTTTGTGTGAGCACATGCTGGGCAGCGTAGGGATAGTCGGAGCCGTAGAGCAGATGGTCGGGAGTGGTGATGGTGAGCAGTGTTCTTATGGCCTCAGGGCTATGAGCGCCCGCAAGGTCGTAATACAATACCCGTAAGTTGGCCTCATAGTCAACCTCGCCCACCAACTTGTTCGCCTGCATCACTGGTGTCAACGACTTCATACGAGGGATGGCCAGCGGCAGGTACGCGCCGCAGTGGGGTACTACAACCTTCAGCTGATGATAGCGGGCCAGCACGTTACGGCTTATCATGTTTGCGACAGCTCGGGTTGTCTCCGAGAGATACTCCTGCATGGCGAGAGGGGTCTGAGCCATCACTTGCTCGTTCACCGGTACCGGGCGATGGGGATGCAGAACGACAACCGCTTTACGCTCATTCAGGAAGGCAAAGAGAGTGTCGAGTTCAGGTGAGCCAAGATACTGTCCCTGCACATTTGTCGCCAACTTGATGCCATCGGCCTTCAGCGTGTCGAGCGCATACTTCGCCTCTTTAATGGCTTTCGAGACATCTGGCAGTGGGAGGGCTGCACAGAACAGGAACCGTCCCGGATGCGAACGGCGGATACGAGCGGCGGCCTCGTTAGCCTTTCTCACGTCTGCCGGAGATGTCGGCTGCGGTGCCGCCAATGTCAAAACAGAAGTCTCTACGCCTGCTTCGTCCATCCACGTTAGATGGCTCTCCACATCGTAATGCGGCAATGGGAATCCCTCTTCCATCAATCGTCCCTCGCTCTTCAATGAAGACACATACTCAGGTGTGATGATGTGGCTATGCACATCCACCACACCCTGAGCCTGTACTATGGTTGCCATCAACATGGCTAATACAACTGTATTTAATCTCATTACTTGCCTTTTACTTAATGTTATGACCCACAACCGCCACGGGTGTCAATGCCAGCAGCATCGACAGACTGTACAGAACGGGCTATTACCTCCTATCGCCAAATCGAAACAAGACGTGAAGAAATAGCCCGTAAACAGTCAATTCCTTACATGCTCTCTTTCAAGATTTCGGTCACATCTTCTTTTGAGAGGTCCAGATAACCTGCAGGATATACCACAGTGGTCTCAGTGATTCCAGGAATCATTTTGTCGGTCGCACCCAGTTCGCTGATGGTGAGGGGCAGACCAATCTCCAGCATCCAGTCCTTCAGGGCTTGCAGGCCAGCTGTGGCTATCTGCTCATCGGTCAAGCCTTTGCCCGAAATGTTCCATACGTTCTTGGCAAATCGGACAAATTTAGGCAGACCGTTCTTCATGGCGCGACGATAGTAGGCCAGCGAGACCGAGGCCAGAGCATAGCCGTGTGGGGCGTGTGTCCATGCTCCCACGCTGTGACCTATCATGTGCACCATCCAGTCCTCCTTCTTGCCCAGACCGATGAGAGTGTTCAGTGCCCACGTAGCCGTCCACATGATGTTTGAGCGGGCCTCGTAGTCCTGCGGGTTCTTAACTGCTATGCGGGAAGAATTGATAACCGAACGCATCAGACCCTCGGCGATATAGTCGCTGGTATTATCGTCGAAGTCGCTGAAATACTGCTCCATGATGTGGTTCATGATGTCGTAGATGCCAGCCTTCATCTGGTTCTCGGGCACGGTCATGGTGAACTTCGGGTTCAAGATGGAGAACTTCGGCATCAGGCGGCTGTCGAACACATGACCCACCTTGAACGTATGCTCGGCATCGGTGATTACCGTGCCAGCATTCATTTCCGAGCCAGTGCCAGCCATCGTAAGGATGCAGCCTACGGGCAACAGTTTTTGGTCCTGCGCCGGGTTCTCTTGATTTAACCAGAACTTCTCCCAGTAGTTGCCGTCGAAATAGGCCGAGGCAGCCACCGCCTTTGAATAGTCACACACGCTGCCGCCGCCAAGCGCGAGAATCAGATCGACTTCGTTCTCGCGGGCCATCTTCACGCCCTCGTTCAGTTTCTCCAGTGTGGGATTGGTCATTACACCAGGGTTCTCCACGACGGTCTTGCCAGCCTCGTTCAAGATTGCCACTACCTGGTCGTAGATGCCGTTACGTTTCACACTGCCGCTGCCATAGTTGAGCAGCACCTTTGGGCCGTAGCCTTTAAGTTCATCCTTGAGGAAGTTCAACGACTCATCACCAAAATACAACTTGGTGGGGTTGTAATAAGAAAAGTTTCCTAACATTGTTTTACTGTTTTTATATCCGTTATTCTATATGTTTTATACTTTATCAATGTATCCTGGACCTTTGAGCCACTTCTCCATCTCATTATCATGGAGAGCGGAGCCTTTGGTGACCGCTGTTTACCCTAATTGATACTGACCCGCACGGATAGCGGCAATCACACCACCGTCGATAAGCAGATCGGTGCCGGTAATGAACTTGGCGTGCTCGCCAAGAAGGAAGGCGGCTACCTCGGCTATCTCGTCGCTCGTGCCAGTGCGCTGGGCTGCCGAGGCGTCGATCATGCGCTGGTAAGCCTCGCCGTTAGCATTGAACTCGTCGTAGGCCAGCGGGGTGACAATGATACCCGGCGAAATGGTGTTGATGCGGGCACGGCGGAGGCGCCAACTGGTGGCTGCGGCACGCTGTGCCTGCAAGTGGTTCATGCGCTTGGCTATCATATAGGCTAAGCCGGAATTCTGCATGGCCACTTCCTTGATGAACGGCACATCCTTCAGACTTTCGGTCGTCGTTTTCACTAATTGAAGTTCGATGTCGTTGGGAATGGAATACATATAGGCCGCCTGACTCGAGATGATGAGTCCGGCGCCACCCTCGGCCATCACCTCGCCGAAGGCATCCACGGCATAGCCTGTGCCAACCATGTCCAGGTCGACGATGTGCTCGGGAATGGCCTGGTTGGGCGAAGCACCGGCAGTATCAATGAAATACATTACGCTACCGAGTTCAGCCGCTTTCCGAGCGAAAGCCTCGATACTGTCTTTATGCAAGGCGTTCACCGCCATTGTCTCCACGTCGTAGCCGCATCGACGGAAGTCTTCGCCCACGCGTTCCAACGCTTTTTCACTGATATCACCCAAAAGAATTTTCTTACCGGCTCCGATTCGGCGCACGATGGCTGTTCCCATACTTCCGGCACCAAGCAGAGCCACCACGCTCTTCTTCTCGTTTCTGTCGAAATACATCATAGCAAGCACTCCTATTTCTTATTTAATCTATGTTTTTGATAAACTTTGCGGGATTGCCGCCGACTATTGTGTTAGCTTCAATATCTTTTGTCACCACGGCACCAGCTGCTACGACAGCATTCTCACCCACAGTGACTCCCGGCAGAATGGTAGCGCCCGCACCAATCCATGCTTTCTTGCCAATGTGAACAGGCTTGCAGATAAGCAAATGGCGGTCGTGCAGGTCATGATTGTTGCTTATAAGCTGGACGTTGGCCGCTATCATTGCGTCATCCTCGATGACGATGCCGCCACGCGACATCATCAGGCAGTCGGGCATAATCATCACATTGTTGCCAATGTTCACTCTGTCGAAACACACGCCTTTGAGCGGTGGCATCACTGTTGCCCCTTCTCCTATATTGTCACCGAAGAGCTCTTTGACAAGTTTATTATACTCATCGGTATAAGGCATTGTGTGGTTTATTTCAAACACGAGTTTAACGTCTCGCATACCGCGTTCCATCTCCTCAGGAGTGGTTTTGCGTGGGTCAACAATGATTGCTTCCATTTTTTCTTTTTTTCTTGATGCTTTTGTTAATCACACTGCAAAATTACAACTATTTAGCAAGGTAGTTGTTTCACAAAAGGTATCATATTTTTCACATATTCCACTTTTTTGACTTTTAATAATGAAAAACATGTCTCTTTGCGCAGCACAAAACATCGCTAAATCATTCACGCCCAACAGAAAACAAGCCTTCAGCCAAGATTACCGCAGGTTCTCCTTGAAGAACGCTTCAATCTTGTCATATGGAATCAATCCATTCTTGTCGTCATATAGGTCGGTGTGAACCGCACCGGGGATAATCATCAGTTCCTTGTTGCCTTCGGTTCTGCTCTGGCCCTCAACGTGAACGCCAGTCATCTTCTCGAAGGCATACTCCGAGAAATAGCGTGAATGGGCTTTCTCGCCGTGGATGAGCAGGACCGGGGTCTCTATCTCGTCAGCCCAAGCCAGAAGTGGCTGGTTGAGGAACGACTGGCAGCCGATTGTGTTCCAACCGTCGGTGCTGTTGCCGCTGCGTTTGTGATAACCGCGCTTGGTTTTGTAGTAGTCATAGTAGTCTTTCACAAAGAAAGGCGCGTCGTCGGGCAAGGGGTCGACCACACCGCCGGCGCGCTTATAGGTGCCGCTCTTGTAATCCTCGGTGCGCTGCGCGGCCAGTGCCTTGCGTTTTTCCATGCGCTGCTCTTTGGAATCTTCGCTCTTGAAATAGCCTTCCACATTCACCTTGCTCATGTCGTACATCGTAGAGGCAACAGTGGCTTTGATGCGGGGGTCGAGTGCCGCTGCATTGATGGCCATGCCGCCGAAACCGCATATGCCGATAATCCCAATTCGCTCGGGGTCGACAGTCTCTTGAACGCTGAGGAAATCGACGGCAGCGAGAAAGTCCTCGGTGTTGATGTCGGGAGAGGCCATGCGGCGAGGCTCACCGCCGCTCTCGCCGGTGAACGACGGGTCGAAAGCTATGGTGATGAATCCGCGCTCGGCCATATGCTGGGCGTAAAGTCCGCTGCTCTGCTCCTTCACGGCACCGAATGGGCCGCTCACCGCAATCGCCGGCAGCTTGCCTTTTGCGTCTTTCGGTGCGTACATATCGGCCACCAGCTCAATGCCATAACGGTTCTTGAACGTTACTTTCTTGTGGGCGACTTTCTCGTTTTTGGCGAACGTCTTGTCCCATTCTTGTGTTAGTTGCAATGTCGTCTTCATTTCGTCTTTGTTTTGTGGGTTTTGACTGTAAGACATGAGAGCCAAGCCAATGACAGCCATTACTAAAATAATATGTCTCATTTCTTGGTCGCTATCTTCTTTATTCCGTTTTCTATATATACGCCGCTGCTCGGCACCTTGTTGAGCCGCATGCCGTCTATGCTGTAAATAACTGAAGGCTGGCTTACTCTGACATCGGTGATGCATGTTGCAATGCTGGAATAGTCGATGGTCGACAACCAATTCTGAACTAAAGTATCACGATTGCCGTGG
Organism: Sodaliphilus sp.; assembly: GCA_045112115.1. Classification (GTDB taxonomy): domain Bacteria; phylum Bacteroidota; class Bacteroidia; order Bacteroidales; family Muribaculaceae; genus Sodaliphilus. The sequence continues at coordinate 5,728 of JBGUHM010000109.1, forward strand.
CTGGAGTTGTTGATCCACAAAGCGTCTCCTAGCCAGTTTGCCTGAGGCAACAGACGCTTTGCATCGGCCACCACTCCGCTTATTCCGCTGCTGTGGCTCGACACGATAAGACCCACTTTCTTGCCTGCGAACTCGGGACCATGATTGAAGAGGTATGTTTGCAAGATGGCGGCCATCTGGCTCCACCATAGCGGGGTTATTATAATAAACGTATCGTAGTCGTCAAGAGCAGTGGCGACCGGATCAATCTCAGGATAACTGAGGGCATTGCCGGGGTCGTTTTTAATGTTCGAAATCAGTTGCGAGCCAATCGCGTAATTGTTGGCCTCATATTTTTGAGTCTTGTCGGCAGGATAGATACGCAACACATCGGCTTCAATATGTGATGTCACCGTTTGCGCAATTTCGTGACATTTGTTGGTGTAGCTGTAATACACAACGAGAGTCTTGGCATTCACGTTCGTGCAATTCATTGCAACAATCAGTAATAAGAGTGAGATTATTTTTTTCAAGATTCTAAAGTATTATTTTTTTACCGTTTTTGATATATATTCCATGCGAAGGATTCGTCACCTTCTGGCCGCTGAGGTTATAATAGGCATTTTGAGAGTCGTTGTCATCAATCAGCACCTGGTTTATGGCTGTGGTCATGGGTGACAGCGACAGTGTAACGCCAATGTTGCTCTCGCCGGCTTTCAGGAATGTGCGCAACTCGCTCTGTGAAAGTCCGTCGATGTGGCCCAGGCGGGTGTAGCTCCATGAATTGGAGCCATAGAACAGGCAGATGTTGCTGCCGTTATAAAGTATCACGTCGCCGGGTTGTGCCGTGATCTGCTCGTTGGATGTGGGCAGCGAGAAGCCTAATGCGCCCCAGATCTCGAAGCCGCCGCTGCTGTTCAGCGTCACGGCCACAGGCCCTTGTTGCAGCTTTGCCACAAGCGCTTGAGTGGCGGCGTTGTCGCTTAGAGTTACAGTTTGCGACACACCGTCGATAGTGATGTACATCTTCTGTGACATGGTGGTTTGGGCTAATGCCTCGTCATTGCCGTCGGTGCAACCGCACATAAACATCGCAAGCATGATAATCAGTGTTTTAGTAATTATTTTCATCGTGTTTTGCTTAATTAAAGATGGTTTATCGACTGCAAAATTATAGTCATTCCGCAAAAGGAATTGTGACCATTTTACGGAAATTTGTGCTCAATTCACCGAAGGTGCCCCCTACCCTTCTCTCGCAAGCATACAGAAAAATGGCAACCGACTATTACAAGCCGACTGCCATAAGCGGTGGATACAGAAACCTAAGCGGCTAACCGCAGTAGTGAATCAAAAGCTGAAACGGCGGCCGTTCCACTTCAATTCCAACTGCTCTGTAGGGCCGTCGTCGTCCCACTTCGTGACACCGATGTTCTTGCCTTCCCATGGAAGGGCGTAGGTGGTGTTGATATACTCCACCTCGAAGCCCGGTGGGTTGATGTACGTCATCTGCTTCGTGGCGTTGTCGTAGCGCCAGAAGTTCAGACCGCTGGTCTCGGTTACGACGGGCTTGCCTTCGGCCAACGATGCCATATTGTTGAAAGCGAACAGTTTGTGCTTACCGTCAGACTCGTTCCAGTAGCACATCTCCATTCTGGTTACCACATCGTCATACCTGTACTCATAGCGCACGAAGCCGTTTTTCTCATCGATGGTGAGTAGCACTCCGTCTTCTTGAGGCTTGCCCGATTTCTCGGCCACCCAGGCTGTCTTGAACGCGGTAACGGGTTCGCTGCCACACTCTTCATCATCCGAGGCAGTGAGGAATGCCCATGCAAAATCGCTGATGGTGGGTTTGGCGCCTTTATAATTCACTTTGATAACGTCTTGCGCTGCCAGCGCCAACGTGCAGCAGGCAAGGATAAGTGCCAATGATACTCCTTTCATAATTATTGCGTCTTTGATTAACAATCTCGTTGCAAAGATACAATATTTTTTTATTATACACATCAAACATCATATTATTTTAAAAAAACAATAGCTGATAATACATGAAATGCCGCATTCGTTGAAAAATCTCACATTTTGATAAGCTCGGCATAATATGGGATAAAAGCATGCCTATCAATTTCTTACCTACCGAAATTATAGTATTGATACAATTAATGATAGTGTCGATTCATTGAAAACTATACATACACCCATAGACCCGCTCTATCGTTTTTTGAAATTTTGTGCCAAAATTCACCTATTTAATAACGTATTTTAACTAATGACAGAATGAAAAAAACTATTACAAAACAATTGTTTATGGGCATCGCACTGGTGGCCATGATGCTGACGACCTCGATGGTCGCCAATGCCAGCACAGGCATGTATTTGCGTGGTGGGTACAACGCTGACGACCCTAGCTGGAGCGTTAACCGCGTTGAGTTTGAGCAGGTTGGTGAAGACCTCCTTTCTGCTGTCTACCCCGCAAGTAAAACTTGGTCAAGCCTTTCGGCGAACGACTACTTTATAAAAATGAAATGGGGGAATGTCGATTATTTGACACTCCCCTATTTTTCACTCGTAATACTCGATTTTCAGTTCTTCACTGGCGTTGAAATCATCGTGGAAACGGTCCTCGTATTTATACACGATACGCATGTCGCGATAAACTGAAGGGACTTTCAACACTTTCAACTTATGCCATTGGGGGCGGCCGAAGTCGTATGAACGCCTGTCGAGAATTATGCGATTCGAGACATAATCGAACCGGTAGTACCCGCCACCTATACACTTATCACCCGGCTTCAGCAAGTGCTTATGCTGGTCTACCATGCCAAGGCGCAACACGCCGTCGAGAGTGATTATGAATTTGGGGTGATTCATTATTGATGTGTCTTTACTAATTCTATCGCTTCTTTTCCTGTAAGATGCTCGATATCGAAACGGATGGCCAACATACGGGACAGTCCGCTCGCAATCTCTTTTTCGAGCGCTTCGTCATGATTGGGGTTATATCGGTTGCCAAGCATTCGAGCTATCTCCAGCTTATCGGCTTCGTCTTCTACGATATGGATTCTGCCGAATGCAATCACACTGCGGAAGTAAGTGGTGTACTTCTCAGGCCTAACATCGTCCTGTTCGATGACACAGAATGATGCCTTGTCATTTCGCCGAATGGCATCAACCTTGTGCCCCGACACAGCGCTGTGGAAATACAGCCGCCCGTCGTGATAGACATAACTCATGGGAACGGCATACGGATAACCGTTATCGCCAAGCAAGGCCAAAGTGCCCGACGTGGCGTTTTGCAAGATGGCTACACTCTCCTCATGGCCAAGTTGCTGACGCTTGCGCCTCATTTCACGAAACCCGTTAAACAATTCTTGTGCCATTGTCATGCGATACCCAAAAGTTCGATTTCAAAAATCAGTGTCGAGCCGCCGGGGATTCCCGGCTGCGAGAATTTGCCATAACCCATTTCCGCTGGAATATAGAGTTCCCACTTGTCGCCTATGTGCATTTGCTGCAGGGCGATGACCCAGCCTTCAATCAAGTCACGCAGGCGGCATGCCAATGGTACTCCGCCTCGGCTGCTGTCAAACTTCTTGCCATTGATGGTTTTACCAGTGTAGTGAGCCGTGATTACACTGCCCAACGAGGGTGTGGGGCTTGACTGGTCGCCTTCGCTCAGCACTTTATAAAAGATACCTTTCGGTAGGGCTTTCACTCCGTCCTCTTTCGACTTTGCTTCCAGCCACTCCTTGTTCACTTGTGTATATTCTCTCTTATTCATCTTCTTTGTTTTTTAATGTCCAACCATAATCTCCATGATAAATCATCTGACGGGTCATGCCACCGTCGATGCATATATTCTCGCCAGTGATGAAACCAGCCTTGTCGGAGCAAAGGTATAGCACCATGCTGGCGATGTCCAGAGGATTACCCACCCGCCCCGACGGCTGCTGCACCGCATCGGCACCGTCATAGACGGTATAAGCGGTGTCGATCCACCCGGGCGAGATAGAGTTCACTCGCGCTTTACCTGCCAGGCTGACGGCCAGTGCATGCGTCAACGACGCAATGCCGCCCTTGGCCGCAGTATAGCTCTCGGTCTGGGGCTGGCTCATGCGATCACGCGACGACGAGATGTTGACGACGGAAGCGCCATAGGCGAAATGCGGCGCAAACAGTTTGGTAAGATAGAACGGAGCCGTCACACCCACACTCAGGGCATATTGGAACTCCTCATAGCTGCATTCCGAAATACCCTTCATCAGCGGAAGCGCGTTGTTTATTAGATAGTCCACATGACCGTATTTATCAATCACGTCCTGCGCAAACTGTTCCAACACACGCTTATCGGCAATGTCGCCCACATAGTGACCGCCAGGCTGTTTGTCGATGACACACACCGTGGCTCCGGCTTTGCGGAACTCCTCGGCGATGCACCGCCCTATGCCCTGCGCACCGCCAGTAACGATTGCCACTTTATTCTTAAAATCCATAACTTAATTAAATTTCTGTTTATTTGTTTGCCGTTTTTGTCCAAGTCATTTTAATGTGAGGGATGCCGTCCAGCATGAAAATGTCGGACGACTGTTTGAATCCTACACTCTCATAAAACCCTTTGGCATATTCTTGTGCCTCAATATCGATGAGCCTTGCATCGAAGTGTTCTATGGCTGCTTCTATGGCATAGAGCATGATTTGTTTGCCGTAGCCCTTGCCGCGCTCGGTTGTAATCACTCTGCCGATGGAAATCTCTGTCATATGTGTTCCGGCGGGACATACGCGGGCCAGAGCCACTACCTTGTCTCCATCGGTAAGCCACAGATGTATAGAGTTCTGGTCGTCTCCGTCCAAATCCTGATAGACGCAGTTCTGCTCTACCACAAACACCTCGCTTCGCACCCGCAGAAGTTCGTAAAGTTCGTCGATGGTCAGTTCCTGGAACGATTTCTCATGCAATTGCAGATTATCGTTCTCCCCTCCTTGAAGTTGACATCGTTTTCCGCCGTCTGTTTCCATCACTTTATTAATGTTATGTTGTTGTTGAGTTGCAAATGAATCACATTTTGAACACGCGAGAACCGTCCCCACGTATTCATTTTATTGCTTCCTCCGATGTTTTCTCCACCACCATACGATGGCAAGTATCACAAGCAGCAGCGGAACGAAGACGTAGGCCACATAGCGCCACACCGTCGGTACATTCAGACTCATGTTGCTGTAAAGCGGACTTATCTGCTTCTTCATGAGCGGGGACACAAGTTCGCGCTGATTGCCGAGCAGGTCCTCCTCGACAGTGATGACGCTGTCAAGCCGAACGCATTGACGCTTTTCCATGTCGTAATGCGGGAACATATGGGCCTCGGTCGACGGATTGCCTGTCTTGGCGAAGTTCACCCACATCTGTTGCACCTCGTGGGCCAATGCCGGGTCCACATTGTCACCGGTGAAGATGCGCTCTTGAGTATTGTTCAGCACATAGGCCAGTTCCACGGCATGGCAAGCGCCGCGCTCGGGCAACGCCGAGGGGTATGACCAATAATAGACATATGTGTTTCCTCCGGCGCGAGAGTGAGATTCAGCAATTGTAAGCATAGGCACTCGGAACATCAGTTCGTTCATAAACTCAGTGATGTTCCATATTCGTTCGTCGTCGCGAGTGTCGACAAAGCGCTCCACGGCACGACGATCGGGTGCGTCGAGTTCCGAGAGGATGTTGTCGTACCACACCGGCAGCGCCAACTTGTAGCCCGTCACGCCGCCCATCGCGCCTATCCAGTAGCGGCACTCGTCACGATTGGTACCCATCAGCATGTCGATGTCTTTAGCGGCGCCGTCGGCGTATGCCTTGTACGGGTCGAGAGGCAGAATCTTGCCGTCGCGCATCGGGAAGCAATTATAGTCGTTGAGGTCCTCGTTCAGCGCCATCAGTTCCTTTTCGCTGAGCGACAGCAGGTCGTCGACCGATTTCGCGCCGGTGGCCTTCTTCACCCGCTCGATAAGGATGCGGCATTCCTCACGGCTGCTGCTCAACGCCACCGAGCCGCTCTGCGCGATAATGCGCTTGAACAGTCCGCGCGCCTGCGCCATCAACGGCAACAACGTCACACTTCCCCCGCCCGACGAGCCGCCGAAGATGGTTACCGTCGACGGATCGCCGCCAAAACTGCGGATATTTCGTTGTATCCACTCGAGAGCGGCCACTTGGTCGAGCAGCCCCAGATTGCCGCTGCCGGTGTACTCCTCCCCTCCCTCGAGTTGTGTAAGGTCAAGAAAGCCCAACAAGCCCAAACGGTAATTGATGGTGACGAGAACCACATCGGGATGTGACTTTACGAAGTTATGGCCGTCGTACAGCGGGTCGCTCGTGCCGCCCCAGCCATAGCTGCCGCCGTGAATCCACACCATTACGGGACGAACCGACATCGTGTCGCAATCCGCTGTCCAAACATTCAACGTCAGGCAGTCCTCGCCCTGCTTGTAGAACGAGGCTCTAGCTGTGACGGCCGACGTCTGAATACCCGATTTGCCGAAATACAGAGCCTCGCGAACCACCGACGACGTGTCGACACGATGCGGCTCGCGCCAGCGCAGATTCCCAACCGGAGGCTGTGCGTAAGGAATGCCCTTGAACGACAGCACACCGTCATCATTGCGCCCCACGAACGTGCCGTTCTCCACAGCCACTGCCGGAGCGCCGTCAGGCACCCGGGCCAGCACACGGTTCTCGCCGTAGAGCGCGTCCATCTGTTCGCGTATGGCTCTCGTATTCTCATCTTCGCCGCCGCAGCCGGTCAAGGCCAGGCAAAGAATCATCCAAATCAGTTTGCGCATAACATAGAATTTTGCGACAAAGTTACACAGAATTTCCGAAATTCAAGCCATCTTTACCACCTGTGCTTCCACAAGCGCAAAAAAAAAGACCGATTCAAACCCGCCCGCTTCGGTTTTTAGGGCTGTATGTCGGACATATCCTAACGATCCGTGAAATCCGTGGTTAAAAAAAGCGGGTGCGCCTGAATTTGTGGCGCATCCGCTTTTACTTTTCGACGGTAGGAAGTCCTACTTGACGATGAACTTTCTGCCGTTCTCAATCACTATACCCTTGTAATCCGGGCCTACGGGCTGACCCATCAGGTTGTAGCGACGGCCGTCGTGCGGGAACTGGTTGCCGGCATCGATTGAGTCGATACCTGTAGTTATCTGCTCCTCAAGCGAACTGATTACTTGTCCCTTCAAGTTCTGGTACTCAAACTCGTAATTCGAACGCGGGCGGCGGGGAGCTCCCGAAGGATTATCCCAAGGCTCCTTAAGCTCGATGGCGACCAGCATTCGGTAACGATATCCCTCGGTCATTTCGGGCTGCATGAAATCGGTGGCGAGTGTCATGCTCTGGCCCCTGCCGCCGCTCTTTCCAAAGAGCTCGCCGTTGCTATAAATTCCTGTGACCTCAATAACCTCGCTGGGCTTTGGCATTTCGAACTCTTTGGCGAGGTCGATTTTCTTCAAATCCACCGACACGCCCATGTGGGAGAACGATATTGAGCCGCTTTCCTGACGCACAAACGTCGGCGCGGTGTCACGGTTGGTGAGCACACCGTCGAAATGAGCAATGAGGTCACCTTCTACAACCCTGTCGGTTTCGTCCAGGTCGAGTCGGGCCCAGTTGCCCTCGCCGTCGGCAACATAGGCGTGAGTGCCTACTTTTGCAGCCACATACATCGGCTCGACAAGTCGCAACTCGGTGCCTTCGGGTTCCTGAAGCGCCTCCGAAAGCGTGTAGTCCATTTGCACGAAATTGGCGGTTACGGTTACACTTTCGCCAGGCATGACAAAGGTGTATTCGCGGGCATGTTCACCTGACTTGTAGCTGATGGTGTTGCCGGTCACATTGCCTGTAATTGTTAGGCCACGCACAAAAACACGTTCGCTGGCGGGCGTCACAGTTATTGTCACTTCGGTGTTGGTGTAAGCTTCATCATAATTGCTCACAAGTGTACCACGTGACGTTTCGGTAAGTGTAATGGAGTTCAACGCCGTGAAATATCCAGTCAGCGGATTCGCCATCGATGCCGTAATTAGTGTCAAGTCATAGGGTACAGCACCCACAAGGCAAGTGTCGCCAAAGAACATTCCAGATGAAGTTGATATGTTCCATGTATTGTTGCAATAGATTGTAGCGAGCGAACGGCATTCGCGGAACATACCCGTGGCGTTGCTCACTTTGCTCATGTCGAAGGTGTTGACATCGAGCGTAGTAAGCTTGCTGCAGCTCAGGAACATAGAGTTGGTGTTGGTCACCTCCGAGGTGTTGAGATTGCCAAGTCCCTCGATGGTGCTGAGATTGCCAAAACGGTAGAACCATCCATAGCAGCTGAGAGGTCGTACAGCGGCAAAGCTTTCATCAAACACAACTCTCGTGGCTGTTTCTTTCAAGTAGTTCCACTTAGGAATACCCCAGCCAACGTTGGTAACATCTTTGCCCCACCATTCCGCGGTGATTTCCTGTCCGTCCCAAGTGCCGTCAACCAGGTTCTCGGCTGGCTGGCTCACGAAATACATCGTGGAGTTGCCCTCGCACCAGAGAACGGCGTCGAGCGTGGCAGGGGGTGCAGGGAACGTTGCGGTGATGGTGACAGGTTCGGCTGGCATCGTGAAGGTATAGACACCTGCGTTAAGCGTAAAGTCAATCGCGTTGCCGGTGACATCGCCAGTGACGGTGACACTTTCCAACGTAGTAAACCGTCCGGCCGCCACGGTGAACGACACCGTTTCGTTGACAAACGCACGCTCGGGGGCCGTGATTGTACCGTTGCCGTTTACCGATTTGGTTATCAACAGCGACGAAGTGAAATAACCCGTATTGGGATTCGCCATTGATCCATCCACTTTAGTTCCGTCGTAAGCCACGGCTCCCACAAGATTGGTGTCGCCTTTAAACATATCGCCAGATGTGGCTATGTTCCACGTGCTGTCGCAATATATCGTGGTCAGGGCCGAACAAGCACGGAACATACTTGTGGAATTGGTCACATTGCTCATGTCGAAGGTGTTGAGATTAAGCGTCTTCAAAGCGATACAGCCCATGAACATTGAGTTGGTGTTGACAACTCTCGAGGTATTCAGGTTTTCGATGCCGACGATGGTATCGAGTGAATGGTAGTTGTAGAACCAGGCATACGTGCTCTTTGGGGTGGCATCGGCAAACGAGGGCATGAACACTACCTGGGTGGCCGACGACGAGGCGACACCAGCCCATTTGGGAGTGCTCCACCCTGTATTCAGCACATCATCGGCGAACCACAGCGCGGTGACAACTTGTCCTTCGAAGCGGTCGCCCACTTTCAGTTCATATTCAGGTTTGGCCTCGTAGTTGAAATACAGTGTATTATTGTCGGCACACCAGATTGCTTGCGCGCCCACATCCTTGAACGATGCCAACACACGGAACTTCGTACTCTCGAGATAGTTTTCGGCCAAGTCGTTGAAGAATGACACTGGCAACACAAACGAGTAGTGGCTGTCGTCGATGCGGTTAAGATAGATTTCCTGCTGGGTGAACCACATTGGTTCCGACTTGAGAGAGACGTTCGGCGCATGCACTCCGCCGCCACCGCTTTTGACCTCATATCCGGCCAACACTTTGAGGCTGGTAAGCAGACAGCCCACATCGGGAGTGATTGTGAGCGTAACTGTATCGCCCACACGTGCAGCTACGATGTCGGCTGTCACCGTGCCGTGCTCGCTCTCCAGAATCTCGACATCGTACACGGCATATCGGAACGAGGCATAAACGGTCACGTCGCTGTAAGGCATCGTGAATGTAAGTGTCTCATTTTCGGCCTGCCAGTTATACATGATCTCGTTTCCGTCGGCATCGAGTATATACAGGTGGTTGAGAACATAGTCGGCGTCGGGGGTTACATGCAGCGTCACCTCGTCGTCAAAATAGTGGAATGCGTCAGACTGTGCTTCGGCAACCGTACCGTGCTCGATGTTCTCGTCATTCACAACATAATACTTCTTTTTTTCAAAAGCAGCAGAAACGGTAACCCATGAGCATGCGGGCAGAATGAATTTATAACTGTCTTCCGATAGTTTTGTCACTTCGACTGGGGCGCTATCGGTTTCAGAATTGAATCTCGTTACTGTGACTTCACTCGTGGTATAGCCTCTGTCGGGCGAGGTGTAAACATATATCTCCTCGCCTTCGAAGCCGTTTTCCTCTACTGAACAGTCTCCGTTTTCCGAATCGGTCCTACGGATGTCAATACTGGGAAGCGACACAAACAATGGGTAAATCATAACATCGTCGTAGCCTACAGTGAACGTGTAAACACTGTCACTTACTTAGTTGAGAGTCACGTCTTCGCTTGTAATGACGGTCCTGGCGAACACGCCGAGAATACGGTAACCATCAAACGGTGTAATCTTCACCTTCACTTCATCGCCCGTCGCGGCTTTGCTCACACTGGTTTCAGCAAAACCACCGTCGGGGTTTAGGACTTCAATACTGTAGAAAGCCCTCAAGAATGAAACCGTTATGTCCACATCGGCAGCGGGCATTTTGAAACTGTAGGCCTCATAGTTTGGATCATGATACGGCTCATATTGGATAGGTTCATTGTTGTCGGCCCTCAATATCGACAGACTTTCGAGTTCCCACATGTCGTTGTCGGGGTGGAGGAACACTTTAATCTCTTCATCGGCATCGGCCGTTCCCGACATTCTATTGATCGTCACACTTCCTCCGTCGCCGCACGATATATTAATCGTGTAATCGCCAGCCAAGGCCAACGGTGTGGCGGCTATCATCACCACCAGCGTGTATATTAATCTTTTAATCATCGTTCTTAATATTTAATGTGGGCGATTGTTACTTAATAAGAATTTTCTTGCCGGAATGGATATAGATACCGGGGGTAGTCGGTTTATCGCGCAAAACGCGGCCGTCGATGGTGTACCAGTTGTCGTCGACAACTTTCACGGTAGTGACGTCGTCGATGGCGGTCACCACGTTGTCTTCAAGGCTGAGAACCACATGCCTGATAGGCGCTCCACTTTGCACCTCATGGTTATTCACTATGAAGAATCCACGGAAGGCGTTTACCATCACATTCTCTTCAGGGAAGAACAACTGGTTGTCATCGCCCAGATAAAGTACTGATTGATTTCCGCCAGGAAGGAAGGCGGGCGAATAAGTACCGAAAAACTCGACTGCTCCGGCCTTGGCAGGGGTCAGTCCCACATCGCGAATGGTCACATTCTCGAACACGGGGTCGATTACTCGAGTGCCACGAGGCCATTTGACGAGGTATGGCTTTCCGGCCTCGAGTGAGTGTACTCCTATGAAACCTATCTTGAGCGTCTCTTCGTTTTCATCGTAGGTCGAGTTGTAGAGTCGGCGAACCGATGCGTCTTGGAGTGGTGTACCTATGATATCTTCGAGGTCGAACGGCAGGCAAATCGTGTACCACGTGTTATCCTTGTAGAATGTGCGGCCCTCAAGCTCAGCATCCACCATTTTGCCGTCGTAGGTATTTATCATGTCTTCATTTTCTCCGTTGTCCTGGAACGGGACCTCGATAACGGCCGAGAAAAAGTTGGAAGTGGTGCCGTCTTCAGCGGTCATGTAGCAGGTGAACGGAGGTATGGGGCTATTGTCAGCACGCCAAGTATCGTCCTCCTGCAACTGATAAACGATAGGATCGCTTCCGGGGGTACACTTCGACGGGTTTCCGTACATCCTGTATTTGTCATCCTCAAATGGTTTATAGTATATACCACTAGAACGAGGCACAACTACAATCTCATGGTCGACACCGAGATCGACCGGAGCGTCGTTCACAACAATATAATACGGCATCCAAGGCTTGATTATACCATCCTCTACACGGTCCATCTTCACGACAAAATGGTTGCCGTCCTGGCGAACGCCACGCGGCTGATACAACTCCGCGCCACCATTGATTTGGAGCTCATATGGCAGGTACAGCGTGTAGTCGGTCGCCTTGTACACTTCATATTCGTACAGTGTCGTCTCTCCTTCGGTGAGGTAGTAACCGTTGTCGCCGACAATGGGATTGCCCTCGGAGTCGGTCACGATATTTGGCACGGTGTAGGCCTCGGTGCCGTTGGGGGTCACATCGAGCGTACGGTTAAAGGTAATGCCGTTGGTCGACTTGATGGTCGCTGCTCCTATGGGCAACATGGGATTGTGTATCGAGAACGAACTGGATTCCGGTTTCTCGGCGCTGAAATTATCATCAATCCACAGGCGCGATGTGATGTACTTATAACTGCGGTAGCCGGTGGCGTCATTCATGTCGAACCAGGCAGTGGATGGTATGTAACCGTCAGGACTCAGACCATTGACACGCGGATTGTCGAGCATCGATGCCGGACGATATGTCACGCGGTTAGCAGCAGGTGGCGGCAATAAATGCTCCATAGTGCTCGGTACAGGAAAATCGCCCTCTTGATACGACCAGTTCTCAAGGCCCAAATCCGATATCATGAACAGTGTCTTGAAATAGGCGCTCTTCGATGGCTCATTTGACGATTCATAGTACTGCTTCGTGACGGGATTGCCGGAGGCGTCGGTATATTCCACATTACGCGTCTTGTCAAGTATGACATTATCGTAAATAACGTTCGATGCTTCTTCGTATTCCGACGACAAGTAGGAAAAGTTGGTTGAGGTATTGTGGCCCAGAACCTGCATGGTGTTGTAACAACGTGTCACATTAAATGTCTCGCTGTCGGCGCATTTACCCACAAACGGATTGGGCATATTACCGTACATGGTGTGATGTTCGGTCCTGAAGATGGCACAGTCTTTGGCATTTCCGCCGAAGCACTCTCCCACTAAAACTCCGTTGGTATTGATGGGCGACCTCTGAGTAAACAGGAATCTGCAGTCCTTGACTACACAATTATAGAAATTGGCGCCACCGTTGGTCAGACATCGGCCAACCAGCAGACCGTTGGTAAGGAAGCTGGAACTCAATTCGCAGCTGTCCAGACACACGTTGGTCAGCGTGACATACGCACACTCGCCCAACACACCGCCGAAGGCACCATTAGGATAGCGAATGCGGTCGGCACGGTCACACTTGAACGTGCATTTCTTGAATGTCACGTCGCTGAAGATGTGCCCGCCGTAGTGTGAGAAAAAGCCGCCATAATTGTCGGTGTCGATGGTGAGATTGCTGATGGTATGGCCATTGCCGTAGAACTTGCCCTCAAAGGCCTCTTCCTCGCTCACGCCCATGCCGCAATTCCACGTGTAGGCGCTCATATCGACGTCGGCGTCAAGATAAACACGCCCTATTTGACCGTACATATGGCCAACGTTCACAATCTCGTGAAGGATTTGAAGATCCACAGCCGACTTGATATGGTAACTCGACTGACCTACATGGATATAACTGAACGAGCCCCAGCCGTCAGGAGTGGTCCAACCGATTGACGGGTTGGTGTAGTTGGCATCTTTATACACTGATTCGTCGGGAACATACAGCTTCTTGGCAGCGCTGAGAATTCCGACGGCCGGGTCGCTTATGCCTTTCGGGTGGAACATAAACACGTCGTTGTATTCCCACTCAGGAGGGGTCGTGCCCTTGCATGTGACCGCCTCCAGTGAGTCGTAGCACGACTGGAACGCGCCAGAACCAAGTTTCTGCATACTTGCCGGTAGGATTATCTCAGTCACCGAGTGGCAACCTGAAAACGCGAACATGCCAACGCGGGTCACGCCCTCGGCGAATTCCACACCCGTGATGCCGTTGCATAAGCGGAACGCAAGGTCCGACACCGCGGTCACCGAATAGGTCGTGCCGCCAATAACAACTGTCGAGGGAACGAATAGAAAGCCCTTGCTATAATGTGGCACGCAGGCGTTGTGACCGTTGCCCAACGCCACGGTGTTGTCGCTCAGCTTAAGATATGTGGCTTTCACATCTTTTCCGCCTATCTGCACCGTGCCTACAAGCTCCACTGCGTGGACCGACATCAATCCAGCTATCACAGTGGCTATTATTGTAATAAATAACTTTTTCATAGTCAATGATGTTTTGATGGGTTACCAACTGGAGGGAATGTTGCTTGTTGTCTGGCCGTTCCACGGCAGATCACATAGTTTCTTCTTGGCCAGATAAGGACGGATACTGATATTCTTAAGCACGTCGGAGGTCTTGTCGGCCTTGAAGAAATCAACACCGGCATCCACGTGGTCATGGCCCAGGGTTGAGCTGTGTAACACTGCCCAAGAGCCCAAATTGGCTTTTGCTCGCTGGGAGTTCACATAGGGCACCACGTTGTCGGTGGTTGAATGGAACAGCAGCAGGGCGTGCTTCGGGGTCCAGCCAACGGTCATATCGTTGCTCGCAAGTGCTAAATGCAGGTCTTCATAGCGACCGCGCTGGGTGGGCAGTGGTATGCCGCTGGCGGTCATGTATACGGTCTTGTAACTGTTGTAGAGGGCCAGGAAGTAGTTGTAGCACTCACTGGTCATGATGTCACGCATCTTTGCGTTGCCATTGGAGTCGAACACCGTGGTCTGTCCGGTCCGGCCCAACTCTTTCCATTTCCTGTCGATATCATCGGTAGTGAAATCCTTGCTGGCAATCCAGTCCATAACGCCGGTGTCAAGGAATGCTTGCGTGAAATAGTCCTCGGCCTTGTGGGAGCGCATGTAGGGGTTGCTGTCAAGCATACCCTTGACAATCAGGGGCAGCACCACTGGCATTTTCATTGACTTCCCGGCAAGGTCCTGCTCCATGTAGAACATCAATGTTGACATCGGGTCGTAAGGACCGTCGCCGCATATCGAGCCCACAAAGTGCAAATCTTGGTCGAGGCCGTTCTGCTCAATGAAGCGATGCGTAGCCATTGCCACCGAGCCGCCCTGGGAATAGCCGCACGAAATAGTACGGAAGTCCGAGCGGATGGGATGGCGGAATTTCTTGGTCTCCGAGGCATTCTCATACAGTGCCTTTCCGTAAAGAACTCCGTCAACCACCTGGCGGGCTGTCAACTCCTGATAGAGGTATGGGTGAGCACGGCTTTTTGTCGAGCCGTAGCCTTCATAGTCGGGCATAATCACCAGATTGAAGTTGTTGCTCGGCTCGGCACTTTTCACCTCTAACGTGATACCTATAGCGGCCCAAGCAACAAGCACAGGCGTCAAAAAGGTGCCTAATAGGCCCAAGGAAAAATTGGACTCAGCGCCAAATTTAAACTTTTTGCCTCCGGCAAGCGAGAACAATACGCCCCAGTCGGTCTCCTGATAGTTGTTCGTGCAATTGGAGGGGCACTCGGCATTGGAGCAGATTGTGATGTGGGTGCCGATGACGATATCGCGAACCTCGGAACACGCGTCCTTCTCCGGACATGCCGCAATCGACGACAGCATCACCGTTTTGCCGTCGGCGTCGACCGACGGATACTCATAGGTGAACACTCGGTAGTAAAACCACGCAAGGTATTCACTCATCAGATTGCCTTTTTGGCCTTTGTCGTTTGTAAAGCCTTTGGTCTTCGAGGTATTCAGGCCGCGGGCACGACGCGCATTGGCCTGCACCTCGAGGTCACCGTCGCTCTCCCACAGTATGTAGGGTTCGGCTGTAATCACGGTGTCCACCTCATGGGTCACCGAGTCCTCGACGGCCCATTGATAGATGTCTGCAGCCACAACGCCCACATTGGTGATGCGGGCATCGCGATAATCCACTGTCTTTGGAATATCGCCGAAATTCCCTTGAGCCCACGACCAAACACAAGCCTGGGCAATCAATAGGACTACAATAATTTTCTTCATAAGCAAATTAGTTTATGTTTTGTTTCCTTTGTTATCACAACATGCGCATCGCAGTAGTAGTAACCGCGATGTAAGCAGTACAGGACGTTGCTATCGGGCGAAAAGACAATAACTGCCATAGAATGAGAAGTATACATTGTCGCCCAATGTGTTAACTGATAGATTGGCCGACTCTGTCCTTATTTCACCCAAACACAACATCGTCAACAGCTTGTTTTAAAGCGGCAAAGGTACTAATTATTTCTCAAAATATACAATTTTAACTGAATTATTTTACATTTACTACTCATAACAGCATAACAGCAGAATAGACGCCTTGTTAGCCCGGTTGAAGACTCTTGCGGTATTCGCTGGGCGACATGCCAAGATGCTTCGTGCAGTATCGGCTGAAATAACTCAACGACGTGAAATTCATCATGTCGGCAATCTGTGTGAGCGACAGGCGCTCATCATCGAGCAGCTTCTTCAACAGAGGCACAGTGAAACGGTCGATATAAGAGCTCACCGAGTGGCCCGTCACACGCTTGATTGTCGACGACAGATACTTCGGCGACACATGCAAACGACGCGCGTAATAACCAACTTCGCGCTCAGTGCGGCTTATTCCTGTCGAGAGCAAGTCGATTAGCTGCTTCACAATGTAACCGGCGCGCTCAGTGTGAGAGGACGTCACGTCGCGACGGGCGTGAGCCTCAAAGATATCGTACATCATCGTCAGGCACAGGCTGCCCATCATCTCTGTATGAAACTGCAAATCCGACTGCGACATACGGTCGCGCAACCGCCGGAAATCCTCAAGTATTCTCTCAGCTTCGTCGGCGGTGAGAGGTATAACAGGATTGATGTTTAGCGAAATACTGCCGCCTATGCTGTAGTTGTTCGACGGCAACTGGTTATGAAGGAACTTATGGGGGGCGGCAAACCACTCCACCCGCATCTCCGGGTGAGCGGCCAGACCCGCCGCGCGGTCAGGACGAGTGAGCACAACAAGGTCGTTTTTCACAATATGGTAGCAGCGCTCGTTATACACAAAACTGCCCTCCCCGGCTGTACACAGCAGATGCATGCAGCACAGCCGCAGTGAAGGGTCGTTCATGCGATAGAAGTCATCGCTGTAGTGAAAATCAATCTTCATAGCCCACAAAATTACACATTTTTTCACTAATAAAGACTCTACAAAGCAAAGGAATAGACCTTTACGGCACTTTTTTCGACTTTTTTCGACTTCCGCAAGCTCACAAATTACGTGGTTAAGATTAATATGATGTCAAGAAAGGCGGCACGTAACACAACGCGCCGCCCGTATTCAGTAAAAAAGCGGGAATTTAGTTGCCCAGCAAAATGCTGTAGAGTGCCGACACGTCGCCCGTGTTCACCGAACCGTCGCCGTTGATGTCGTATTTGCTGTCGATCAAGCCGTTGAGAATCGCACGGTACAGTTCGCTCACGTCGCCGGTGTTCACCTGGCCGTCGCCGTTGAGGTCGCCCGTAGTCGAGCCGCCAAGGTCGCCAACGATGTTCTTGAACAGCGCCCAGCACAACGAGTTCCTGAAACTCTCCTCCTTGCCGGGAAGCACATGCAGCTCGCGGTCGTCAACATAATTGGTAAATACCACGGAATAAGTCAAGCGGTCGTAAAAATAGTAATTTGGCAATCTTAGCGAGAGAGCGTCTTCTCCCATCGTCACCCTGGACGGGTCCACATAAGCGTCGACCCTCTGCAAACGAGCTGCCCCGGCAAATGCCCCGGTTCCGATTGTAGTGACTGATTCGGGAATGTTCACCTCAAGAAGTGACGACATACCATTAAACGCATAATAGCCTATTCTCGTGAGGGTGTTCGGAAGCACAACTTTCTGGAAACCGGAATATTGATAGAATGCATTTTCTGCTACGCCTTTCGTGCCTTCTTTTATGGTGAGAGTTTTGTCCTCTGGAACGCTGCCTTTATATTTAATTGCCACAGGGCCGGCATACACAACACCGTCGGGCTGATAGTTGAACCATGCAGTGTTGTAGAATGCACTTTGACCTATTGAAAGCAGGGAATTGGGGAAGGCGATTTCGGTCAAGTTGGTGCAATCATTGAACGCCGAAGCGCCGATGGATTTCACGTTGCCCGGGATGGTGAGCACCGTCAAGGTGGAGCAACCGGTGAACGCACCGTTGCCGATATAGTTGAGGGAATTCGGAAGGCGTAATACCGTGATGCCGGTGCAATTCTGGAACGCATTGTCGGCTATGGCTGTTGTCCCGTCCTTAATGGTGAGAAGGGTGCCTGAGGGCATTTCGCCTTTGTATTTTAAGGCGATTGTGCCGGTGTACACCACGCCGTCGGGCTGACTGTTGTACCACGCGGTTTTTGAGAACGCTTCTGCACCTATAAATCTCACCGTGCTGGGAACGGAAATCTCCGCCAGGTTGGTGCATTCATAGAACGCGCCGTAACCAATTGCTGTGACCGTGTTGGGGATGCTCACGCTCGTCAAGCCGGTGCATTGGTGGAACGAACTCTGGCCTATAAACTTTACGGAATTCGGGATGGTGATACTTGTCAAGGACGTGCAACCGGCGAACATACCGTAGGAGATATAAGGTAAAGTGTTGGGAAGCGTGATACTCGGCAAGGACGAGCATCTGTTGAAAACGTTGTCACCCACAAGTTTGACCGAGCTGGGGATGTTGACGTTCGCCAACGCGGAGCAGCTATTGAACGCAGAAGTACAGATTGTTTTGACGGTATTGGGGATTTGAACACTGTTCAAATTTGTGCACTTACTAAAGGCGCTTTCGGCAATACACGTGGTGCCGTCTTGTATCACGATGCTCGTGTTCTGCGGCATGGTGCCCTTGTAGGTGTAAAGAGCCGTGCTGGCATACACAACGCCATTGGGCTGGGCGTCCAGCCATGGGGTTTTATAGAATGCCGACGCCCCGAGATATTCGAGAGTTTTAGGGAAATAGATTTCTCTCAGACTGGTGCAGCCTGAGAACGCATTGCCATAAATCGTGGTCACCGTGTTGGGGATCGTCACGCTTGTCAAGCCGGTGTTGCTCCTAAATGCGCCATTGGAGATTCCAATTACCTTATAGTCCTTGTCCTCATAATTCACTGTCGACGGGATGATCAGGTCGCCCGACACGGTACCGCTCGACACGCCACTAAGGAAAACGGAAACGCCGTCGTCACAAGCCCAAAACTTTAACTTACCGACATTGAAATATTCGGCATTGGCGGTCATCACAAGCATTGCCAGTGCGGCAAACAGAAGTAATAATCTTTTCATATGCATACATTTTTTAGTTTATATTTTTTTGCAAAATTACAATCATTTTATCAAATAAGCATCATTTTTTAACCAAAAGTTGGTTGCATTTTTGTATTTTGCAAAAAATGCAACCAAAAAAGTAGGAAAAAAACACACCTAACCGGTCTAATGACCGATTTGGGTTTTATTATGACACACCATCGCATGGAAGCCCCCCCCAACCCACAACAAAGAGTCAACTGTGCTGCAACATTGCAGCCCCAACCACTGTTCCAGCCTGTGCCAATGCATGTATTACATCCTCCATATTACATCTTACATCTTCCATGCGCACAGCGCGAAGCGCCTCTCCCAACTTCCAAAAACAACGAATTGTGTAAAAAGTGAAAAATCAGACGTAATTTGTGAAACATACGTCTCAATTTTTCATGGTACCTTTGCACCGTCAAAATATAACAAAATCATGAGCAAAACTATCAAATTCATCTTTACGGCTATCGCAAGTCTGCTGTTATCGACGCCTTGCATCGCTAACGGCACAACCCAAAACAACAATAGAGTAACAAACAACAATAACGCAGCTATGGATAAAAAAGGTAAGACATTGGTAGTGTTCTTCTCTCATGCAGGAGACAACTACGCAGTAGGTAACATCGAAGTAGGCAACACCAAAATCGTGGCCGACTATATCAGTGAGTATACTGGGGCCGAACAGTTTGAAATCGTCACCCACAAGTACGACGGCATGGCCTACACGCCACTCATCAACCTCGCGAAAGAGGAAACGCGCAACGGCGAGCTGCCCCCCTACGAAGGCACGGCACCTGACCTGTCGCAGTTCGACACTGTGTTCATCGGCGGACCCATCTGGTGGGGCACCTACCCGCAAGTGATGTTCACATTCTTCAAAGAGAACGACCTGAACGGCAAGAAAATCATACCGTTCGTAACGCATGAAGGCAGCGGACTGGCTTCGACAGTCGACGACCTGAAGCGGGCCTATCCCAATGCCGACGTAGCTCGAGGTTTCGCCATCTACGGGCACGAGGTGCGGTCGGAAAAAGCCAAAGTGGTGCAATGGCTTAAAGGTTTAGGATATTAATAAATTAAACATATTCTATTATGAACTACATAAAGCTATCAAACGGAGTCGAAATGCCCGCTTTGGGATACGGAGTGTTTCTGGTCAGCCCCGAGGAGTGTGAACGATGCGTGAGCGACGCCATCGAAGTGGGATACCGTCTTATCGACACCGCGCAGGCATATGCCAACGAAGAGGGTGTGGGACAGGCTTGGCGTAAGAGCGGCATTACGCGAGAGAAGATGTTCCTGGTCACGAAAGTGTGGATATCGAACGCCGGTGAGGAAAAAGCGGCGAAAAGCATCGACGAGAGCCTGAACAAACTGCAGACCGACTACATCGACCTGCTGCTCATCCACCAAGCATACGGTGACGTGTTCGGCTCGTGGAGAGCGATGGAGAAGGCTTACCGCGACGGGAAAGTACGGGCCATCGGTGTGAGCAACTTCCAGGCCGGACGGTTCTTCGACTTCGCACACTATGTCGACGTGAAACCCATGGTCAACCAACTGCAGTGCAACGCGCTCATACAGCAAAACGGCATCGAAGAGATACACAAGGAGTTCGGCGCAAAGATGATGGCTTGGGGACCGCTCGGAGGACAAGGTGTCGACGGTATCGTCAGAAGCGAGGTCCTCGCCCGCATCGGTAACAACTACGGGAAAAGCGCGGCACAAGTGGCGCTGCGATGGCTCACGCAGCGAGGCGTGGTGGCAATACCAAAAAGTTCTCACCGCGAACGCATGGCGCTGAACTTCGACATCTTCGACTTCTCACTCTCCGACGACGAGATGGCGATCATCGCAACGCTCAACCAGAACGATACCGGCACCGTCAACTTCGGTGACCCGCAATTTGTTAAATACCTGATTGAAAACTACGGATAAGGAGCAGGGGGGAGGTCTTCAACGCACTGTGCACTTGTGCCACAGTCGACAACTCCCCCCGCCCCGGGTCCTCTACTCAGCAGATGGCAGAAATCGGCAAAATCTGTATAATTCGCTGCTAAAGCATCGCGACCTGTTAGCATTCTTCAGCTCAGTGTGATTTTTTTTCACAGAATGCATCTTTAGTTCCGCAAACGACCTGACATGCTTATTATCATATATTTACACACCATCTCTCCACAAATAAATACAACTTTTAAAACGGCAGTTCAAAAACAATAGGCCATATTTAATAGCAATATATTTTGTAGTTTAAAAAAATATTTATACCTTTGCCACCCGTAAGACCATACCATTAACGTAAACTTAATACTTTTGAGCGAGATAAAAAGCCTTGCTATCGCCATTGGCAATAATTGTCAATCAGCGATAAAAACTATTTTTATATGTGATGACTTCCGGCAGGATTTCACCGCAAGTGTTGCTGTTTCCAACGGTTTCATCTCTGATGACCGGCTGACTATGGCACACTTTCTGTGCGACGACCTCTCCCACCCCACGCCAAACCCACAATAGCCAAGGCTCTTCTCTCTCTCAATCATTTTGAAAATTATTTATTCTTTTAATACCATTATCAATAACCTAAATGCTTATGAAGAAAATTTTATTATGCATTGTGCTCTTAGTTGTCGCTTGGGTTTCCCCGATGGCTATGCCTGCTTTGCCAGGCTTCACCACGGTCACCCAAAGTGATGGCTCGACACTGACGATTCAGGCTGTTGGCGATGAGTGGTTTAGCGCCATGCTGACAACCGACAATCTCACGGTAGATGTCGCGGAAGACGGAGACTATTATTATGTCACCACAAGTGGCATTTCAAAAGTCAAAGCTCACGACGTCGCGTTCCGCAATGCGGAGGAACTATCGTTTGTCAATGCCAACAGAGAGAAAATGACTGTTTCGGCATTGAAAAAAGAAGCCGACTTGAAGTTGGGAAAACTGCGCAGCTCGCAACAAAGGCCGCCGCATGACCCCATTAACGAGTCTACCTATCTCGACCCCTCGGGTTCACCCCGTATTCCTGTGCTTCTTGTCAACTTTAAGGATATGGCAATGAGGTATTCGAAAGACGTTATTGACGACCACATCACTAACGAGAACCAAAACAGTGTTTTCAAATACTTCAAAGACCAAAGCAACGACCTGTTCCAACCTCAGTTTGATGTTTATGGAATCTATACTGTTCCTCAAAATCGTGAATACTATGGTAAACCGACCTCTGATATGAGCGATGCACATCGCGGACAGTTGGTTGTCGACGCCGTTAAAGAAGCAGATAAGAAAAATGATATCGACTGGAGCTTATACGACAACAACGGAGATGGTTATATCGACGCTTGCATCGTAATTTATGCCGGTATTGGTCAGGCGCAAGGTGGAAAAACCAATACGCCTAATGCAGTTTGGCCCGCACATTGGACTCTTTCTAAAGCCAGTGTTTGGGGTGATACCAGTGGCCCTTATCCGGTATATGGGTCAGATGGCAAATCTTACACAATCAACGATTTTGCTGTGTTCAACGAACTCACCGGCAAAACAGACCCTTCAGCCACAGCTGACCGCGACCTCGATGGTATTGGAACTTTCTGCCACGAGTTCTCTCATTGCTTGGGTCTTCCCGACTTTTATGAAACTGGCGGTGGTTATGCCACCAGCGGTTTGGGTGAGTGGAGCCTAATGGGTAGCGGATGCTATAACACAAGTTCGGTTTATGCTGATACTCCAATTGGTTACAGCGCTTTTGAAAAATATTTCATGGGCTGGCTCGACATTGACACTGTCGAGGCCAACACTCAGTACGTTCTTCCTATTTTCAACGATCTCAACAAGCATAACGATCAAGCTGTATTGATTGAAGGAAAATATAGCTCTAAAAATGCTTTTGAATGCTGGGTGTTTGAGTATCGCAGCCCGCAAGGATGGGATAGGTGCATGGGCAAGAGTAGCGGCGTGATGGTAACCCACTACACCTATTTAAAAAGTACTTGGAACGACAACCAAGTGAACAAAAACACTCTCGGCTCCAACAATTCCACTATTCCATTGGCCGAGCACATAGGGTACTACACTAAAACATCTGGACAGACTATCTCATCGCTTACTGCCAACTTAAACAGTAATGGAAGTATTTCACGTTCCACTTTCGACCCTTTGGTAACGCAAATCAAAAACATGTCTGGCGCAAACGGTTCTTTATGGTACGACTCTAAGAGTGGCACACAACAACTCGCAAAGCCCGTGCTTAACGAAATCTCCAACATCGGAGGGTCTTCGTTTGACGTTTCGTGGAACCACAATCCAAGTGCAAATTGCACATATACTCTGCGCGTCACAAGAAAAGGCGTTAAAGTATTCGAGAAAAAAGGCATAACCACCAAAAACTTCACCGTTTCTTCTGGTTTGGAAGAAGGTGTGCCTTACGTCGTTAAGGTGAAAGCCGTGGCTTCCAACTCCGATCAGGCTAGCTCTAGCCTTTGGTCCGACGACAAGAATGTCACCACGGTTGCTGGTCCGAGCATCACTGCTTCAACTCAAAGTGTGGAGTTCAAGGGTTTTGTAGGCAATACCTACAACGACACCGTTGTCGTGATCGCTGAGAATTTGACTCAACCCATCACTACTTCAGTTACACCTAACTCCAACGTATATCAGGCAAGAATCGTAAACAGCAACAACAATAGAAAGGAGCTCATCATCACCTGGACTCCTAATAATACTGACGAGACTTCTGCCACCGTGACTGTTGCAAGCGGTAACGCAGCTGCAAACATCAGCGTGACGGGTAAAGCAATGCCGGCTACACCCACCCTGTTTGCCGACAACGACGCACTTTCGTTCTCAACGTTGCCCAACAAGGCCGTTTCAAAGACCATCAACATCACAGGTGGATTCATCAGCAACGATATTGAACTTTCAGTTTCCAACAACAAGTTCCAAATCGACCGCTCCACCATCGCTGCTTCTCTAATCAAAGAAGATGTTCCGGTGCCCGTCACCGTGACGTTCAATACTCAAGACGAAGGTACTTTCAATGGCGTACTGACTATGAGAAGCGCTGGCAACACACTTCTCACCATCGACCTCGAAGGTATATCAAGGAACATCGGCTTTGCTAGCGACCCATACCTCAATATCGCTAATTACAGCACCATCAATACTGTTGGAGCTAATGTAAGCGGTATGAACAGCATCTACAACTTCACTCAGGATGCAGACAACGCTTGGCTCACTGTTTCCAACTATGGTATCGCCCAAGCCGACGAGGCTCAGAAATGGACTGCCAGCACCAACATTGCCACCATTAAAGGCTCCTGGGAGGCTAACGACATCTTCGCAGGTAGTAACGGTTATTTCTCAGAAGGTGCTGATGCAATGGCTGTAAACTTCAGCCAGTCGGATGTTATCCAAGACTTCTTTGTGACCAACTGCAAGCAGGTTAAGCAACTTGCTTATAACAATGGTACATATTCCTTCTTCAAACTTAAAATGTACCTCTATGAGTGTACCTCAAATGAAGACGGCACGATTAATGTCGGTGACATGCCCGTCGATTCTGTTAAAAGTTCTATTGAAGGTATTGAGACCATCAGTCTGAACCTTGACCCGGAGAAGATTTACAAGATTCACATCGTGAATCCTTACTCCAGGCTCTATGAGATTGGATTCCTCACCTCTCCGGTGGGTGGAACTCAACCGCAGGTCGATGTACCGGCTATCACCGTGACTCCCGCTTCGCTTGCATTCGACACTTTCGTAGGTGAGAATGTCACCGAAAACTTCGTGGTCACTGGTGAGAATATCAGCAAAGACATCAACATCACAAGCAACAACGAGAACTTCACCGTAAGTCCCGCAACCATCCCAGCCGGCGAACTCGGCGACGGTGTGACGGTGACCGTGACGTTCAAGCCCACCGCGCCCAACAGCAACATCAACGGCGTTATCACCGTGAGCAGCCAAGGCGCTCAGAGCCAGAACGTGAATGTGACTGGTGTGGCAAAGGTTCACACTCCTGTTATCTTCGCAACTGCCGAGCCGCTGACGTTTGAGACTCATATCGGCGAAGCTGTCGACAACACCTTCTTCGTTAAGGGCGACTATATCGTAGGCGATGTCAACATCGTTTCCAACAACGACAACTTCACTGTCGAACCCGCTACCATCCCGGCCGACAATTTCGCCGAGGGTGAAAGCGTGGCTGTGACTGTGACATTCAATCCCACTGTGGCTGGCAACATCAATGGTGAAATCACCATCAGCAGCACAGGCGCCGAGAGCCGTACAGTCTTACTCAACGGTGTGGCTTTCGCTTATCCTCCTGAACTCACTGTAGAGGCCGAGCCTATGGCATTTATGGCCGAGGTCAACGGCGAGGAGTCTAAGACCTTCACCGTATCCGGTCAGCACATCGGTGGCAATGTCACCATCTCGAGCGATAACGCCAACTTCAGCGTCAATCCCGCAACTATCCCCGCCAGCGAATTCAACTCTGGAGAAGGTGTTACTGTTACCGTTAAGTTCAATCCTCTCAGCGCCGGTACACACAATGGTACGATTACCGTTGCAACTCCGGGTACCGAGAGCCAGAACTTTGAGGTTTCAGGTATCGCTTACGACATCGTCGCTCCTCAAATCGTGAGCGACCCGAGAGCCGGCTCCGATACTTACTCGGCTAAATGGACTTATTGTCCGGGTGCAACAAGTTACACGCTCCACGTACAGCGCAAGAAAGTAACTCCGCAACCCGACCCGGATCCCGATCCCGAACCCGAAGGCCCGACTCTGTTGGTAAGTGACAACTTCTCGAAGTTCACCACCGACGGTGACACCGACATCAGCACTATGCTTGACAATTACATGCAGACTGAAGGTTGGACCGGTAGCCGGCTTTATGAGAAAGAGGGTGGTCTACAACTCGGTAGCAACTCCTACGTTGGCAAACTCATCACCCCGAATCTCGATTTGACCAACAGCGGTGGTAAGGTGTCCATTAAGATGACTGCCTACAACCCCGCTTCGGCTCAGCAAACGCAGTATCAAGAGACTTCGCTTTATGTAAAGATTGGCGAATCGTCAAATGTTCTCACTACGCTCCATGTCACAAGAGAGTCGCAAGAAATCACTGCGGTTATCGACTGTGACGAAATCGCCGATCAGAAAATCTCGTTCGAGACCAACGGTCGTAAATACCGCGCAATTCTCACCAACATCGAGATTTACTCGGGCGACATCACCGCAACGGCCGACGCTCCCGCTCTGATCACCAAGCCCACCTTCCCGACCTACCGTGACGACCAGACTATCACCGGCATCCAGGATACCACCTATACCGTGAGACGTCTCTCACCGCTGGCAACTTATGTCTGCGAAGTGAAGGCCGTCTATGGCGACAAGGAGAGCGAATGGTCACAGCCTATTGAAATCGTAACATCATTGCGTCCGTTCACTTTCGACGACCTGGTATTCACTGGTGGAACTGGCAAGCCTCTCGTATTAATCGACAACTTGCTGGTAGTTCATGGCGATGGCAAGAGTGGACGTCTCTGGTGCAAGAGCATGGGCGACAAGCCGGCTAATGCCACTGAGAAGAAAGAAGGACAAATCGACTTCATGCGTGAAATCACCAAGGAACAGACCACTGAATGGGACCAGAGCTACTGGATCATGCTTCAATACCCCGAGGATGATGGCGAAAACGGCATCAGCGACCTCATTGAGAGCGCTATCGGTAAGGTTATCAACGGCGGTTCAGTCGCTGGTTACTACACCGATGACAAGAATTACACTCTCGAAGTACTCCCTGTCGACGATGTCTACTCGTTGAGCTTAGGCGAAGAAGTTAATTACACGAAGAACACCTACTGCGTGGCCAACTTCATGACTTCCAACCTGAACATCGACAACGGCGACGGTGCCACCGGTCTCGATAACGTTTCCTACTTCTTCATGAATCCTAAGATTCAGGAGGTTTGCGAAATCACCAGCGCTAAGTACAACGGCGATGATATGTTTGTCGTTCCCAACAACAGCAACCATATCGGTGGTTCTTTGAATGTAGATTGGAGTTACAATGCCGATGGCCAGCAATGGCCCGAAAAGGGTGGTATTTACCACTTTACCGCTGTGGTCAACCGCATGCCGGGTAACGACGATTCCGACGACAATTTGAACTATATCGTTTATCCGCTGGACTTCGACACCACAAGCAGCCTGCTTTCAGCTATCAGCACCGTCTACAGCAACTGCGAGGTGGTTGGCGTTGAATACGTCAATGTTTCGGGTCTTGTCAGCGACAAGCCTCACAAGGGTGTCAACATCGTAGTCACTCGTTACCGCGATGGCAGCACAACCGTAACAAAGAGCCTCTTCAAATAAGAACCGACTCTAACCTGAATAAAAGGTCGTTCCTGATTGGGAACGACCTTTTTTATGCAGGTCGCTGCTTACACCTACCGCCCCCAAATCCACGCATGTTCGCAGGTTTGTATCGGCAACAGCACCTGGTCGAGAGACGGAGCCGAGCGTGTTGCATAACTCGTATTTACCCCGAATCTGTCATTAGAAATTATGTTATAACAGTGTTTATATGAGCAGATTGCCGTTAGTGAAATCGAAGGCATAGCGGGCTATGGCGAGATTTCAATCACAGCAAGATGCCAAAAGAAAGCTGTTAGGGCATGATTAGGTAAAAATCACACCTCATCGATCTAATAACCGATTTTAGTTTATCTGGGAAAAAGGCCACATCCTTTGACCCTCACTGGATGCAAAAAAGGAGCAGGTCAGTGACATCACAGACTAAAAAACCTCATATACGCGGCTCACACACGCAAATGAGGTTTTTGATGGTGCCACCGCGCAAGCGGTGCCTATAAATCCGTTAAAACAGCCGGCGATCAGTCTTTCTTCTTCACACCCATGCGGGCCTCAACCACGTTGACAGCGTAATCGGCCAAAGTCTCGCACTCGTCAATCACGTCGGAGTACATTGTACCGATGGCATAAGAGTACTTCTGGTCGTTCACGTCGCTGATGTTCTCGGCCTTCACCATATCGCGGAAGTTGTCAATCTCGTTCTCAATGTTGAACGCCCGGTTGATGTCGTTCTGCTCCTTGTATCCCACAAGCTGAGCGTTCATCTCGGCAAGCATCTTGTCTACCAGCTCCATCATCGTTTTAATCTGCTTAACCTGGTAGCCTGAGAACTTCTCCTTGCTTGTGCTGTAACGGTTGATGATACGAGCCACCTTGAAGCAGCTGTCGCCTATGCTCTCTATCTCAGCAATCTCACGGAGCATAGCGCGCATCTTAGCCTTCGTGTCATCGCTCAAATGGGCGTCGCTCACGTCGTGCAGATAGTTGGCGATGTCAATCTCCATCTGGTCGCTGATATTCTCATACTTCTCAATTCGCGAATATAGCTTCACAAACTTGTCCTTGTCCTCCTCGTCGAGTAAATCCCGCACCAGACCGAACATCTGACGGATTCGCTCGCCAAACGATTTGATTTCCTTCTGTGCCTCGAGCACCGAGAGCTCGGGGGTCTTCATGATACCGGAAGTGATGAAGTGCAGCTTGAAATCGTCCTCCTCGTCCTGACGACGCGGCTTGATGATAGCGCACACAAGTTTGGCAATCTGTGGCACAAACCAAATAAGAATCGCTGTATTGGTGATGTTGAACGCCGAGTGGAAACCGGCAAGCACAACGGGTATTCTCGTCAGGTTGTCCTTGTATGCCGGGTCGGTGGCTGCCATGTTCGGGTCAAAGCCCGCGAAATCGCACACCAGACCCACAAACGGCTTCAACAGACACAATGCCCATATCACACCTATCAAGTTGTAGGTCAAGTGGGCCAAAGCAGCGCGGCGGGCCTGAACATTCGCTCCCATAGCAGCAATATTCGCCGTGATGGTCGTACCGATATTCTCGCCAAGCACAAGCATGATTCCTTGGTCGATGTTCATCGCGCCCGTGGAGCAGAGAATCATCGTGATGGCCATCATCGCCGCCGACGACTGAACGCACAGGGTCAAAACACTACCCACAACCAGGAACAGAAGGGAACTCCAGAACGAATTACCGAACTGAGAGAAGAACATCCTGATACTCTCAATCATAGCAGGATCCTTCGCCAAGTTTGTTCCCGTAGCTTTAAGCGTACCCAATCCCAAGAACAAGAACGCCACACCAAAGAGGAAGTCGCCTATAACGCGACGTTTCTTCATGTAAATCAGAATTATTCCCAGGAAGAACGCAGGATAGACGTAGTCGGTGATATCAAACGAAAAGCCCAAGCTCATAATCCAAGCGGTGACTGTGGTTCCGATGTTGGCACCCATAATCACCGAGATGGCTTGGATAAGCGTCAACAGGCCAGCGTTCACAAACGACACCGTCATAAGGGTCGTTGCTGTAGAACTCTGAACGGCTGCCGTAACCGACACACCGGTCAACATGCCGGTAAAACGGTTGGTTGTCATAGCACCCAGCACACGACGCAACTGAGGGCCAGCCATCTTCTGTAAACTCTCACTCATCGACTTCATACCGAACATCAGCAACGCCAACGAGCCTATAAGCTTGAACACAATAAAGATACTCATAATTCTCTTATTTTTTCGTTTGTTTCTGTTTGCATTGAAGCCTCTGAAACAAGCGACAGATGCGCTTCAATCCACATATTTTGCCAATTTTGCTGCAAAAATAGTGATTTTTTTTGATTTACCCATTATTTCGACCATTTTTTTCAAAAATTACAAAGTTTCCTCACCTACAAAAGCAGATCCCCTCCCCCACAAGTTAAAAAAACCATAGAGACCATAAGGACGCCAAAGTTACACAAATTTTCTACGAGCAAAATAAAAAACCGTGGAAACTTTTGTGGTTTTGAAAGTTTTTACTACCTTTGCCGCCGATTATACCCGTTGCTCACGCTCATGCGTCCGGCTAAAGCAATCAACAGCCATGCAGCACGCTGCGCAACACATCATGTAACTTATTATAAACGATGGAAAAAGAGGTAATTTTACGACGTGCGAAAAAACTGATGTCTCGCATCGGCATTCAAGCCACAACTATGGACATGATTGCCCGTGAATGTGGCATCTCGAAGCGCACTTTATATAAAGTTTTTCCAGACAAAAAGTCGCTTGTGGCCGATATTGTCACTTCGGTCAATTCCACACATAAGGAAGAATTCACTACAATCTTCAGCGAGGCCGACAACGTGTTCGAAGCTCTGCTGAGAATTTATCACCGAATACGCGAATATCTGCAGAATACCACGTTCGCATTTTTCGACGACATCAAACGTCTCTATCCCGAGATTCACGAGACTTATAAGTCGAATGAAATAGCTCACATTGAGAAATTCGCCAAAGCTATCGACGCGGCTAAGGAGCAGGGATTGGTGGTGGAGCGAATCAACAGTCTTATCGCTTCGACAATCGGCCTCACTTCCATTGGTTCTTTACAGGACAACGACCTCATCAACGAAATGCAACTCAACAAGGTGGAGGTGTTCGACGGCGCGTTCATCAACTTCATGCGAGGTATCGCCACCATCAAAGGACTGGAAATAATCGAGAACTTCCTTATCAACAGCAAATAAAAACAAAACTCAATACAAGAAATGATGAAAAAATATCTAATTCTGGCTCTCGCCACAGTAATCTCAGTGGCAGCGGCTGCTCAAAGCAGCAACTACGACAACGACACCACGCTGATGGTGGTGCCCATGCAGTTGCCAAGCCGGGCTACGGGCAACGGCTCATTGAGCCTCACACTCGACGAGTGCATTCAAATCGCCATCAGCGACAACCCCACAATAAAAGTGGCGCAGATGGAAATACAGCGAGTGGATTACAGCCGTAAGCAAACAGTGGCTCAACTGCTGCCCAACGTCAACTTCCAGGCCTCTTACCAGCGTTCGCTCGCCATCCAGACTGTCTACATGGGCGACCAGTCGTTCAAGATGGGACGAGACAACACATATGACCTCGGATTCAGCGCAACAGTGCCAATCATCGCGCCGCAACTGTGGAAATCAATTAAACTCAACGACAACCAGATTCTACAGAACATCGAAGCGGCGCGCAAGTCCAAGCTGTCGCTCGAGAATCAGGTGCGCAACACCTACTATGCGCTGCTGCTCGCCATGGACAGCAAGAACGTAATCGAGGAAAACCACCAGACCGCTATTTTCAACGCCAAGGTGTTCAAGCGAAAA
This sequence comes from Sodaliphilus sp., assembly GCA_045112115.1. Classification (GTDB taxonomy): domain Bacteria; phylum Bacteroidota; class Bacteroidia; order Bacteroidales; family Muribaculaceae; genus Sodaliphilus. The sequence continues at coordinate 37,053 of JBGUHM010000109.1, forward strand.
TATGAGCTCGGCACCGCCAGCGAGTACGACATGCTCCGTGCCAACGTAGCCGTCTCCAATCTCGAGCCCTCTATCATGGAGGCCGAGAACTCCATAAGCCAACTCAAGCTCCAACTCAAGGTGCTCATGGGAATGGACCTCAGCATTGACATCGAGCCGAGCCAGACGCTCGACGACTTCCGCGCAAGCCTGTACGAGAGAGCGCTTATTCTCGACACTTCACTCGTCGACAACAGCGACCTCAAGACGCTCGACCTGCAGACCGACCTTCTCGACAAGACAATCGACCTGCGGAAGGCCGCCTTCTACCCCACCCTCTCGGGTTCAATCAACTATATGTGGAACTCCACCAGCATGGGAAGCCCGTTCAAGAACTTCAAGTGGAATCCTCACTCGGCAGCGGGGCTGACGCTGTCGGTACCTCTGTTCAGCGGTGGGCAACGATACTACGCTTACAAGCAGAGCGAGATTCAGCGCCGCGAGATGGACTGGCAACGCGACAACCTGACGCGACAACTCTCAGCCCAGGTAGATGCGCAAATCGACAACCTGCAGCGAAACCTCAAGCAGATAGAGGCCAACTCACTGGGTGTATCTCAAGCGGTTAAGGCCAACGAAATCATGCAGAAGACGTTCCAAATTGGTTCCGGAACGTTCATTCAGCTGCTCGACACACAGGACGCGCTCATGGCATCGCGGCTTAGCTACTACCAAGCAGTCTACAACTTCCTTGTCGCCGAGAGCGACCTCAAGTATTTACTTGGACGCGAGAATTGATCACCACAGCAATTAAAACATAAAAAACATAATAAATGAACAATCTATTAACTAAAGCAGGTATTCTTACTCTTGCCATTATAGCAGTAGCTTGCACCGGCAAGAAAGAAGAAAAGAAACAGCAGGTTGAAGAATTGCCCCTGGTTGAGACTGTGCCAGTCTATGCCGAAAATGTGGCGCAACACACCGAGTACACAGCCACGGTCGAGCCCTTCAAGACCAACAACATCTCGTCGTCGACGGGCAACCGCATCAAGCGGCTCAATGTTGATGTGGGCTCCAGAGTGAGCGTGGGACAAGCACTCGTGGTTCTCGACGACGTGAACGTGGCACAGCAGGAAATTTCGCTCGCCAACCAGCGACGTGACCTCGAGCGAGCTCGGGAACTCGTCAAAATAGGCGGTGGAACACAGCAGACAGTCGACCAGCTTCAAGCTCAGTACGATGCCAGCGCACGCGCTCTGCGCACACTCAAGGAGAACACCGTTCTCACCAGCCCAGTGAGCGGTGTGGTCACCGAAAAGAACTACAACGCTGGCGACCTTCCGGCTGGGCCAATTCTCGTCATCGAGCAACAACAGCCGCTCAAAGTCGTGGTCAACGTCAACGAAAGCGAGATGCCACACGTAAGTAAAGGTATGACCGTGCCAGTGAAGTTCGACACCTTCGAGGGCGAGGTTTTCCAAGGACAGGTCTACCTCATACACCCCACAGTCGACGAGCAGACCCGTACATTCCAAGTGGAAATCACTATCAACAACTCCAACGGCAAACTCAAAACCGGTATGTTCGCAAGAGTGAGCTTCAACTTCGGTTCGCACGAGAGTATCGTCGTTCCCGACAAGGCTGTCATCAAGCAAGTGGGTTCGGGTGTGAGATATGTCTACGTGCTGCAGAACGACGGCACTGTGCGCTTCCAGGAAATTGAGCTCGGACGCCGGCTCGAGGACCGTTACGAGGTGCTGAGCGGACTCAACCAGGGTGACATCGTCGTCACCGCGGGTCAGTCGAAACTCACCGACGGAGCAAGAGTAAAAGTAAAAGGGAAAAAATAATCGCCGCAAACTCTACAACACTAAGTTATGAGCCTTTATTCCAGTTCAGTTAAACATCCGGTAACTACCATACTCGTTTTCGTGGCGGTGGTCATTCTGGGTCTGTTCTCGCTCAGGAAACTGCCAATCGACCTTTACCCCGACATCGACACCAACACCATCATGGTGATGACTAGCTATTCGGGTGCAAGTGCCAACGATATCGAGCAGAACCTTACTCGACCGCTTGAGAACGTGCTCAACAGTGTGGAGCACCTCAAGCACATAACCAGCAACTCGCGAGAGAACATCTCAATCATCACTCTCGAGTTTGAATACGGTTACGACATCGACGTGCTTACCAACAACGTGCGCGACAAGTTGGACATGGTTTCGAGCCGTCTGCCCGACGATGCCGAAACGCCAATCATCTTCAAGTTCAGCACCGACATGATTCCCATCTGCCTGCTCTCGGCAAAAGCGCAAGAGAGTATGCCGGGATTGTACAAGATTCTCGACGAGAACGTGGCTAACCCCTTGGCACGTGTCGACGGTGTTGGTTCGGTGTCAATATCGGGTGCGCCCAAGCGTGAAATACACGTTTATGTCGACCCCATCAAACTTGAGGCTTACAACGTCAGCGTCGAAACCATCTCAAGCCTCATCGGAGCCGAGAACCGCAACATTCCCGGCGGTACTTTCGACATCGGTAGCGAAACCTACTCGCTGCGTGTACAAGGTGAGTTCAAAGACCCCAAGGAACTCGCAGGCATCGTAGTCGGGTCGAACGGCGGAGCGGTCGTACACCTGAGCGATGTGGCACGTATCGACGACTCGACCGAAGAGCGTGCGCAAGAGACTTACACCGATGGCGCTAAGGGCGCTATGGTCATCATCCAGAAGCAGAGTGGTGCCAACTCAGTGCAGATTTCCGACCTCGTGCAAAAAGAGTTGCCGAAGATTCAGAAGAACCTTCCATCCGATGTGAAACTCGACTACATCGTCGACACCAGCGAGAATATCCGTAACACCATCAACTCGCTCGCCGAAACGGTGATGTACGCTCTCTTGTTCGTCGTGATTGTCGTGTTCTTCTTCCTCGGACGATGGAGAGCGACAGTCATCATCGTGCTCACCATCCCCATCTCGCTTATCGCATCGTTTATCTACCTCTATGCCACAGGCAACTCCCTCAACATCGTGTCGTTGTCGTCTCTATCAATCTCAATCGGTATGGTGGTCGACGATGCCATTGTGGTGTTGGAGAATATCACGACACACATCGAACGAGGTGCCGACCCGAAGCAGGCGGCAATTCACGGTACCAACGAGGTCGCTATCTCGGTAATCGCTTCGACTTTGACTCTGATTGCCGTGTTCTTCCCATTGACACTCGTAACAGGTATGACCGGAGTGCTCTTCCGACAGCTCGGATGGATGGTCACCATCATGATGATTATTTCGACCACATGTGCGCTATCGCTCACTCCGATGCTTTGCTCTAAGATGCTAAGGCTCAGGACCACCACAAGCAAGGCGTTCAAACGTTTCTACGGCCCCATCGAGAAGGTTCTCGACGCCATCGACAACGGATTCGCCAAGATTCTCAAAATCGCCGTGCACCACAGGTGGATCACTTCGATTGTCGTGCTCTGTATCTTCATCGCTTCTATGTTCCTGATGAAGTTTGTGGGTAGCGAGTTCTTCCCCACCAGCGACAACTCGCGTCTGGGCATCAATCTCGAGCTGCCTATCGGTTCGTCGGTCGAGCAGGCCAAGGAGGTAAGCGAAAGCATCTACAAACTGTGGCACGAGAAATATCCCGAAATCAAGGTGTTCAACTACACTGTAGGACAAGCCAGCAGCGACAACACTTTCGCCTCGATGCAGTCCAACGGCACGCACATCATTTCGATGAACATCAAGTTGGTCAATCCCGGTGAACGAAAACGGAGCATCACCGAAATCGCTGCCGGCATGCGTGAGGACCTCAAGCAGTACCCGCAGCTCAACAAGGCGTTGGTCAACGTCGGTGGACAGCGTGGCGGCGGTATGAGCGGACAAAGCACCGTCGACTACGAAATCTACGGATACGACTTCACCGAAACCGACAACGTGGCGCAACAGCTCAAGGGCATCCTCAGCAAAATCAAGGGTGCCGCCGATATTAATATTTCCCGTAGTGAATACCAGCCGGAATACCACGTCGACTTCGACCGCGAGAAACTCGCCATCTACGGCATCAACCTCAGCACAGCGGCTACAGCGCTGCGCAACCGCATCAACGGTGCGACAGCAAGCTACTATCGCGAGGACGGCGACGAGTACAGCATCAAGGTGCTATACGAGCCGCATATGAGAACATCGATTGATGCCATCGAGAATATCACGCTCTACAATGCACGCGGGCAGTCCATAAAACTCAAGGAAGTGGGAACCGTTGTCGAACGTTTCAACCCGCCTACAATCGAGCGTAAGGACCGTGAGCGCATCATCACCGTGAGCACCGTCGTTCAAGACCGTCCTATGAGCGAAATCATCGCTGAGGCTCAGCCCGAAATCGACAAACTCGACCTCCCGCCTGGCGTAACAGTCGAAATCAGCGGTAGTTTCGAAGATCAGCAGGACTCTTTCGGCGACCTCGGGACACTCGCCTTGCTCATCATCATCCTCGTCTACATCGTGATGGCTTCGCAGTTCGAGTCGTTCACCTACCCCGCCATCATCATGTCATCGATTATGTTCGCTTTCTCGGGTATCGTCATTATACTCTTCCTCACAGGAACCAACCTCAACATCATGTCGATGATCGGTTCGATTATGTTGATCGGTATTGTGGTGAAGAACGGTATCGTGCTCATCGACTACATTACGCTTAACCGAGAACGTGGAATGAGCATCCGCCGGTCGGTAATCGACGGAGGTAAGTCGCGTATGCGACCGGTGCTCATGACTTCGCTCACAACCATCCTCGGTATGGTGCCTATGGCAATCGGCTCAGGTGAGGGTGCCGAAATGTGGAGGCCTATGGGTATCAGCGTCATCGGTGGTCTTACCTTCTCCACCATCCTCACGCTGCTCTTCGTGCCCACAATGTACACCATCTTCGCTTACAACGGTCTGCGCCGCAAGCGGAAGAAACTGTACAAGGCTATCGACAAAAAGAATGGACCCGCCGAGGAGAGGGTCGCAGTGCGTCAACGTAAATAACACATTATTATGAAAGCGATTCTTATAACTTTCGACCAGGCATATTACGAAAACATAATCACAATGCTTGAACAAAACGGGTGCCGAGGCTTCACCTCTTGGGATCAGGTAAAGGGACGCGGCAGCGTCAACGGGGACCCGCACTACGGCACCCACGCATGGCCGTCGCTTGCCTCGGCAATCATCACCATTGTCGAGGACAAGCGTGTCGACACCATAATGACGAAACTGCATGAGATGGATGCCGCACGCCCCAAGCTCGGCCTGCGCGCCTTCGTTTGGGACATCACCCAAACCATATAGCGGCCGTTACATCAAGCGATGCCGAGCGCGACGGTATGTCCCAACTTTACCGTTGTTGTCAAAGAAACCGCTCTAAGGCCTCCGTTTGAGGCAAACACAGCGAGCAGTGTCATACTACGAAACAGCGGGGCGACCAACAGTCGCCCCGCTGAATTCGTTATTGTGAATTGTGGGTGTTATTTCACAATCTTGGTGGTCTGGCGGCTGCCGTCGGTCATCTCCTTCACGACGATATTGACACCGTTGAACGGCACAGCGCTCTCGTGGCCCTGCATGTCGTAGTAGCGGACGCTCTTAACAGCTGAAGTGCCAATCTCGTCGATGCCGGTGAGTGTTTGGCCTTCCATCTTGAAGGTCATGTTCTCCTTATCGATAGTGAAGGTGTAGTTGCCTTCCGGTGCGCGGAATGCATGGTAGTCATCGTAGGTCAATGCCAGGTCTTCGCCGAACATGCTCACCTTCACGAAGAAGTCACCGTTGGGGTTACCTTCGCTCGGTTCGCTTACGGCACCGAAGCGATAAGGCTCGATATATGCCCAACCGCCACCGTCATTATTATCGGCAAGCGCACTCGTGAAACCGAAGTAAGCGTACTTATTGTTGTTGGCCATCAAGCCCGGTGCGTTGCTCACCGGTTGCAGAACAGTCACATTAGCAGTGTATGTCACACCGTCCTCGGTGGTCATCTCAACGCCTAAGGTCGGATCCCAGTCGTTGCCGTTCACCTGACCGATAACGTAAACCTTGCCGAAGATGGCTTCAATAAGTCTGAGCTCGGCCGTCACTTCATTATTGTTAGCGGGGTTGAAGGTCACAGTCAAGGTGTAGATGCCGTCCGACGGAACAGTTACCTCATAGTTGGAGCCTGGATATGACACATCCCAGCTGTGGTCTTCTACAACCTTGAACGCAATAGTCTGGTTGGCGTTGAGAGTAACCTCGTCGCTGGTCCAAGCATACATGCCGTCAATCTCAGTCATCTCAGTGTTGACGTTGGTCGGATCCCAGGCGTTCTCTGCGTTGAACAATTCAGCAGGCTCTCCGGCAATTGAATAGATATGTGTCTGCTCGGGTATAGTGAAATTGTACTGGCTCTTACAAGGCGTAACCACATCCTCATTGTTGGGCAGCTGAATCATACCGAAGAACTCATTGGTATTGTCGCAGGTAACCAAATTGTTGGCATAGTCAAAAGCGAACTGATTCCAGCCCCTGAACTTGGTCGATGCTAATGTATAGAGCTCGGTCAGAACAGGCTTGTTCTCAGCATCCTTGCTTACCGAGTAAACGGTCATCTTATTATTAAGAGCCGTACCGCGAACCAGCAATGTATGGTCCTTGTTCATGGCAAAGCCGCCGTTACGGTTCACCGTCGTGATATCGGTATAGTCTACTGCGTCGGTAGTGAGGTCGGCATGCAACAGCGAAGGCTCGGCGTTGGTTGGGGCACCACGATATTGACAGAACCAGAGTCCGTTGTCACCGTCATAGCCGAGGTTGATACCGGCGTTGTTGATGGCCTTTCCGTCGAAGGCGTGAATCTCACGCGAAGGAGCGGTGCCCCAACTCGTGGCCGTACCCAGATTGTACTCACGGGTCTTGTAGTTAGCGGGTGTCGTAGAGGAAGCAGGTGTACAGGTCATCAAGGCAATCTGGAGGTCGTCGCCGCTGCCTTTCACATCGAACCCCACTCCGGCGCCCTCGGCTACCACAACATCACCGTTGGTGACGATACCTGTGCTGGTGTCGAGCGTTCCCTCAAACAACGGGGTTGCCTGCATTGTCTCGCGGTTGATCTCATAAATCGGATTGCCAGTGTTGACACGTGTCGACATGATGAACATACGTCCATCATCGCTGATATGGATGCGACTCGGACGCCAGTCGGCATTGGTATAACCGGCCGACTGCAAGCCACAGCTGAAGCCGTAAGTGCCGCTCTCGTTCTTGATGCCGTTGAACTGCGGGTCAAACAAATACAAACCGATTCCTACCCCGTTATGTGCCTGATTGGTGTAATAGTTTTCTGTACCGGTGTATTTGGTCGAAGTATAATACGACTCCGAACAGTACATCGTGCCGAAGTAGTCACTCTCAGGGTCAACATCAACGCCTACTCCCGCAGGAGAGTAGAAACTAACGATACGGTCGGTGATCTCAACAGGTGCTGAGATGGCTGCGCCTTTAACAGCTACCTTCCACGTCAACTCCACGCCAGCGGGAAGGCCATAGTCAGCGAAGGTCACGTCGTAAGAATGGTTGCCCATGACGCACAACTCGGGGGGCATCTCAATCGAGCCAACCTCTTCTTCGCCGTTAAAGAACTTCAAGAAAACCGATGTGGCAGGCGCGTTCAACGAATACTTGAACGTAGCGCCGCTATCAGTCACATCGGTCGCACTCAACTGGTAAGCATAAGGGTTCTGAGCCCTAACGCCCACAAAAGCCACCAACATAGCGGCCAAAAGTAGTAATTTCTTCATGTAACTAACGTTTTTTAAGTGGTTTATAAATATAATGGTCTATTTCGTTTCAATCTTTTACATTGCTCCGATTCTGCAAAAGTAAAAAAACTTATCCGAAAATCAAAAAATATTCAACCAACTTTTAATACGTTTTTTGAAAATACTACCGATAACATCAGTTTTTACCACCTGTTGGAATGATAAAAAAGACTATTCGACAAACACAAGTTTGCCTCTCGTGTAACCGCCGTAACTCTCATAAATGAGTATGGCTTTCTTATAATAGGCATACTCGTAGCAGTATCTGGTCACAACAACATAGTCGGTCCCAGTTACGCTATACATGTTGGAATCAATACGTGTTACCGACACCTCATATTTGCCATCATAAAAATTATCGGCCGGAAGCAGAATATACTTCGCATCGGTAACTTTGTCCCATCGGTCAATCACTTTAGAGCCGTAGGGCAATTCTTTCTTCACATACACTTCCTCGATCTCGTACGTGTCGCCGGCATATACAGCGACCGAGACAAAAAGAATCAGAACAGAAATAGCAAGTAGTCGTTTCATTTTTTCAGGTTGTTAAAAATTATACTTAAGGTTTTGTGCCACAAAAGTAATCAAGATTCACGTTTCCACCAAATTTTTAGCTGATTATCCCGTATTTTTCTTGCATATATCATGATAATATTGTAATTTTGCCATGTGATAACTACTATTTTTCAAATTCCAAAAATAATAACTATGACAAAGCGCGTCTTCTTCCACATCCTGTTTTTAGGTTTAATGGCCACAACAACGGCTGCAAACGCTGCCGTTAGTATTAACGGCCTGTCCTATGAGTTCGACAACGGCAATAAAACAGCAACATTAGTATACTCAGGCAGTTATGCCTCGCTCAGCGGCGACATCATCATCCCGGACACAATAACATATAATAGTGTTACCTACGCCGTCACCGCCATCCATGAGTCTTGCTTCAAGAATTGCACGAATTTGACCGGTGTCACAATTCCCAAGACCATCACCTATATAGGTTCAATATCATTCTACGGCACGTCGCTTAATCGGGTAGACATAAACGACCTATCTGCATGGTGCAGGACAAAGTTTGGCAGCGACATGGGGAATCCTCTGTGTTTTGCCCACCACCTCTATCTTGATGGTGAGGAATTGACATCCTTGGTCGTTCCAGATTCAATATCAGCCATCAGCGACCAAGCGTTTCAGGGTTGCACTGGATTGACAAGCGTCACATTTCCCTCATCGGCAATATCAGTAGGCGATTGGGCATTCACTGACTGCTCGTTTATCACCAGCGTCAACATACCTTCATCAAACGCCACAATCGGCGATTATGCGTTCCAGAATTGTACAAACTTAACCGATCTGACTGTTTCCTCGTCAACCATCTCATTCGGTTATAACGTATTTAATTTCACCAACTTGACCAATGTAATATGGGGTGTCAAGAACTGCACTCTTAAAAATCTTCCCTTTGAAGATTTGAAAAAAATTAAAACCATCACTTTTACTGAAAATGTGGAGCACATACCAGCCAGTCTATGCATGGGCTTATACAATCTGACGACACTGACGATACCAAATTCAGTAACTTCAATAGGCGAGAAAGCATTTAACAACTGTTCCGGGATAAGGACCATCAACATGGGAAATTCTGTTACCACAATAGGCAAAGATGCTTTCTACGGATGCGACAGACTTTACAGAGTAAACACAACCGATTTGTCTGCCTGGTGCAACATCGATTTCAAAAACGACAACGCAAATCCACTGAAATGGGGGTCGCACAATCTCTACCTCAACAATACCAAAGTACGCCACATGGTCATCCCCGACGACGTAACCAAAATCCGCAACCATGCTTTCTGCGGAAGTTCCATCTTGAGTGTCTCGTTTCCCAACTCGGTAACTTCAATCGGAATCAATACGTTCCGAGACTGCAACTATCTGAGTGAGATCCAACTCCCCGATTCAATGGATTCAATTGGTAGCGACGCCTTCAACGGCTGTACGAATCTAACTAGTGCTATTCTGCCCAATGGCTTAAAGGCCATTGGTCCACGGTTGTTCTATGGATGCGAAAAGCTCTCCGAGGTTACCATTACCGCTTCAGTCTCCACGATTGGACAAAGCACCTTCAGCGGATGCAAGTCCCTGTCGACGGTCATAAATCTGGCGACCACACCTCAACCCATTGAAGACGATGTGTTCTCGGATGTAAACACGTCAGACTGCGAATTGTACGTACCAACGTCAGCTGTAAGTCTGTACCGCGAAGCCGACGTGTGGAAAACGTTCAACATACAGCCCATCGCAAACGTGGTCAACGGCGACCTCAACAACGACGGAAGTGTGAACGTAGGCGACGTGAGCGAACTCTACAGCGCTACTCTCGCAGGCTCCACCGACAGTCTATACGACCTCAACAACGACGGAAGTGTAAACGTGGGCGATGTAAGTTCGCTATACAGGCTCATCTTAGGCCAATGATCCTCTTGACGCATTCCAAATTTACAGGAACATCGTCATATACACGGGTACATAATCCACATCGCCGATTCGCTGCAGGTCCTTTGTATAAAGGAGATATCTGTATTGAATCCGGTCTGAATATTTGCGACAAAACGCGTCAAGTGACGCATGAGTCGTATTTATGGATATAATAACACGTTCTCACCAAATATTTTCGGGCGAATTCTAACGTTTCCACCATTTTTTTGCAAATTTAGGCTCTTTTCTCACGTTTCCACCAAATTTTTGATGGACTTTTGGGCATTTCAGGCGCCGTTGCTTAACCATTGACGCTTGCGGCAAGGTCCTGCCATAGGCGGTCGTCGGGGACGGGCGCGATGACATCGATTTCTTTGCCGCTCACGGGGTGGATAAAATGAACGCGGTGGGCCTGAAGGCTGATGCCGCCGTCGGGGTTGGAACGTCTTGCGCCGTACTTGAGGTCGCCCTTGATATGCACACCGATAGCGCTCAGTTGGGCGCGGATTTGGTGCTTACGACCGGTGAGTAGTTCTATTTCCAGCAGATGGTAGTTCTCGCCGCTTGCCAGCAGACGGTAGTTCATAACCGCTTTTTGTGACCCGGGCGTTTCTTTAAGCGAGGCCATGGTTTTGTTGCCCTGCTGCCGCGGTGTGAGCCAATGCGTCAGCGTGCCGTGCGATGGCAAGGGTACGCGGTCGACTACAGCCCAATAGGTCTTACTCACCTCGCCGCGACGGAACAGCTCGTTCATGCGCGACAAGGCTTTGCTCGTGCGAGCGAAAATCACCAGGCCCGAGGTAGGACGGTCGATACGGTGTGTAACCCCAAGGAACACATTCCCAGGCTTATTGTATTTCTCTTTAATCCTACGTTTTAGAGTCTCCACCAGCGGCTCGTCACCAGTGGCGTCGCCCTGGACGAGTTCGCCACACGCCTTGTCGACTATAATAATGTGATTGTCTTCGTAAACTACCTTCATAGCTTTCATTTTGTCCGCAAAGGTAGGCATTTTGTCATTTTTCACCGCCAAATCCTTGCATTTTTTTGTCCTTTTCATGAAAAAGCCGTAAATTTGCCGAATAATAACCCATTACTGTCAATGAAAATAACCCGAATACTCATAATCACTCTCTACTATGAACAAGCTCACAACACTTATTCTTATCATAGCGGCACTATGCGCAACAACAACGACAGCCAAGACTGTCGATGAGAAACAAGCCCAGCAAATAGCCGCTCAGTTTTTCGGGAACACCAACGACAAACCTGTACGAAAGGCTTGGCTCGGAAACGAAAAGGGAAACAAAGCACCCTTCTTCATTTTCAACAACAGCCAGCAACAGAAAGGCTGGGTGATTGTCTCGGGCGACGACCGAGCTATGCCCGTGCTCGCTTACTGTGACCATGGGTCGTTCGACGAGCACGAACTCAACCCTACTGTCCAATGGTGGCTCGAGATGTACAACAACGCCATGAAGCAACTCAAAGACACTCCCGCTGACAAGTTCAACACCAAAAGCATTAAGGACAACAACATCTCGCTGCTGGCAAAACGACCCGCCGCCATACACCCCATTCTCGAGAGCGAATGGAATCAGCGGGGGCCGTACTTCTATCAATGCCCGAAACAGAACGGCGTACACTGCGTGACCGGTTGCCATGCCACAGCCATGGCGCAGGTGATGTATCATTTCCGATGGCCGGAAGCCAAAACGGCAAACATACCGAGTTACACTCCGCCGGCACTCGCTGCGCAGCCCGAACTGCCGCCTGTGGTGTTCAAGTGGAAAGACATGAAACCCAAATACACCGTTAGCAACGACTCCACAACTGCGGGAGCAGTAGCGGTGGCTACACTCATGCATTACGTGGGGCAGGCCCTACAGATGCAATACACGGCAAACTCATCGTCCACATGGTCAAACGACAAAGCTTTCACCAGCTATTTCGGTTACAGTAAAGGTGTGAAACGAATAAGACGCGAGTCTCTATCATCCAAGAGCTGGCACGACATCATCTACAGCGAACTCGCCATCGGCAGGCCTGTGGTGATGAGCGGCAGCAAGTCGTCGGGTGGACACGCTTTCGTGTGTGACGGTTACAACGGCAATGGGCTCTTCCATATCAACTGGGGATGGGGCGGATACCAGGACGGTTATTTCGCCATCGACATCCTAAACCCAGCAGGAGGCGGCACCGGAAGCGCCGCCGGCGAAGGTGGATATGTGCTGAATGCATCGGCGGTTATCGGGATTGAACCGCCTGTGAATGGATTTGTCGACCGCCCCGCAGCGGCTTTCTCCTGTTACGGGGCCCCGACAGTCAACGGAGCCAAGACAGCTACCATTGCCCGCAACAACGATAACGACAATTTCACGGCAACGCTCTCAGCCGGCTTCTGCAACGACAACATCTTCACGGTCGACGCCGTGCTCGCATGGGGGCTTTATGACAATAACAAGTCACTGCTGACCACAGCGACTGTCGAAAACGACATCACTCTCGGCGCCTTCACTGCCTACTCCGTCCCGAAACAAGTCCATTTCGGAAAAGGAATCAAAAGCGGAACCTACTACCTGAGGCCAATGGCCCGATTGAACGGCGGGGAAAAGCTGCAACCGCTCATCGGTGCCAATGTCATCTACATCAAAGCCGAAATAAACGGCAAACAATGCAAGCTGTCTTCGGTGAGCCCGTCTAACGACAACCGGCTCGAAGTAAAGGCCCTGAAAAGAAAAGGCGCAAGCGTAAAAGGCCGACCCATCGAACTCAAAGCCAACATCAACAACAAAAGCTTCTTCGACTATCATCGCATATACCTCGTGGTCGACGGTGTCCTCACAGCATCCGCTCCTGTCACGATAAAACCGGGCGGCAGCGGTACGGTCTCTCTGCACTATCTGCCATCGAGTAAAGGGCGTAAAGCCATAACGCTCTATGCCGACGAACAATGCAAGACGAAAATCTATTCTGCGAAAATGGAAGTCGGCGACTGGTTCAACACGGGTCTGAATAACGGACAATTACATTTCCCGAACAATTTCCTCCAAAACTGGAACAACAACCGAAACAACAACCGAAACAACAACCGAAACAACAACAGGAACAACAACAGCAGGAACTCCTTGCGAAACCTGCAGAACCTGAACAATCTCTTCAACCGCAAGTAACACGTCACAATTCATGATGCGAGAAGTCGGGGTTATGCGAGACAAAGTCTCGTACAACCCTCAGTCTCCTCTGTTTTTTCATCATTATTATTGATTTTTTTAGAAAAAACCATACCGTTTTAGAAAAAAGCATTATATTTGCGGGTTAAAACTTTTAGTTATACACCTCACGATGTCACGCTAACCGATGCATGAATCCGAAAGACAAATTTTAATTCACAACATATGAAACGACTACTAATAATTATCACAACAGCAGTCATTGCGATAGCAGCGATGGCAGGACCAGTTAGTGAGAACGCGGCAAGAGATATAGCAGCGCAGTTCTTCGGCAACCGCCCCGTGGCAATAGCTATTTTTTCAAAACCAACTCTTGCAGCCAAAGCTCCGCGAAAAGCGGGAACAGCCACAACCACGCCGGCCTACTATGTGTTCAACAACGAAGTGGACAACGGCGGATGGGTGATTGTGGCCGGTGACGACCGCGCGCGCCAGATTCTCGCTTACTGCGACGAGGGTTCCTTCGATCCTGAAAACATGGGCGAAGGCACCGAGTGGATACTCGATATGTTCGCTTCGGTGATCGACAACATCGATAATCTCCAGCCCGACAAGGCACCTGCTCACAACGAAATTCACCTTCTCGCTGGTGGCAAGGCGGCAATCACGCCGTTGCTTAAAAGCCGTTGGGGACAGGACGCGCCGTTCTATTTCCAGTGTCCGAAGTCGGGCAGTAGCTACTGCGTGACCGGCTGCGTGGCCACAGCGATGGCCCAGGTGATGTACTACTACCAGTGGCCCACAAGCGTGTCGACCATCCCCGCCTACACACCCAGCAGCGGTCCATTGAGCGGCACGCAGCAAGCCGCCTTGAGCGCCACATCGTTCAACTACAGCCAGATGAACGACTACTACGCCAGCACCGAAACCAGCACGACGGCGACGGCGAATGCGATGGTGGCTAAGCTGATGCACTACATTGGTCAGGCCACGATGATGAACTACGGCACTAAATCCTCGGGCACGAACTCCTCGGCCCATCCGCTATATAAATACTTTAAGTACAACTCAAAGGTGAAAACAGTGGCGAGAGTCGACTACAGTTCCTCCGACTGGCAGGATCTGATTTACACTGAGCTCAAGTCGGGGCGTCCCGTGATGATGAGCGGCGACAAGGCCGACGGAGGCCATGCGTTCGTGTGTGACGGCTACGACGGCGCCGGCCTGTATCACATCAACTGGGGTTGGTACGGCTATCAGGACGGTTATTATTCACTCGATGTGCTGAACCCCGATGCCGGCGGCACGGGCAGCATCGACGGCGAGGACGGCTACGTGGCGTCGATGCACGCCCACATTGGCCTCGAGCCGCTGCGCTCCGGCTCAAACACGGTGAATAACGACAACCTCTACACGATGCACGCTTTAACCAGCAGCGGCACCAACTATACCTGGCCTTCCGTAGGCAGCACGAGCTACAGCCGCTCGAGCACAAGCACCGACTTCACGGTTCAAGTGACCGGCTGCTATTGGAACAACAGCAAGTTTGCCGACAACTACGACTTCGCATGGGGTGTTTACCAAAACAACACTCTCAAGAAGACGATTTCGATAAGAACCAACGTTTCGATGAACGCGGAAACACTTATTTTCCCCACCGTCAACATCTCCTTCGGCGCCAGCTACAGCAACGGCACCTACTACCTGCGGCAAATGTGCCGACGCAACGGTTCCTCCACCTGGCAGTTACTCAACGGTGCGAAAGAGACCTACATCATGGCGCAGATTTCCGGCACGACGGTATAGCTGACGCCCGTCTCTCCCGACCAGAACGGCATGACCATCTCGAGCTGCACCATCGATGGCACGA
>JBGUHM010000110.1:0-19920 GCA_045112115.1 Sodaliphilus sp.
GGCCGAGAGAATGATTATCACCGCGATATACAGAATTAGATGTAAACATCAGTACAAACGACCATACCATCGCATGGGCGAAAAACAAAATCCACCCAACCATAACCAATATGCGCCAATTCTTGATCTTCATCGCTTACTGTGTTGGGACTATCAATATGCGAGTATCATTTTATTTAAATTGTTCTGACGCAGGTTGTCGATGACACATTTCGTTGAACGATAAGGCAAATGCCTATCGGCATAGAGTAAAATATCACCTCTTGTAAAGTGTTTCTGTAATGGTCTATTGCTGCTAAACAACTTTATTACATCGGTTATAGTTCTCATAAAACGATTGGGCTGACTGTCATTCGCAAAAGGAGCAACCTCCATCCACACTGGTTCAGCCACTTCGTTGCCGTACATCCTGACGAGTTCTCTATATGTTTCGGTTTCAAGAATGTTTATGTTGACATTTTCCGAAGCATTTTCCGGAATGGCTTCATTCTCCCGTGATTCCTCGGTACTGGAGGCTAATATTTCTTCTACTAAAGCATCATCAATCGTCATAGCGACAAGAGCCCCGTCGCTGTTACTGTTGCTTTCCTTTATTTCAACCGTTAATACTGGTGCTAAGAATTCTTCGCTGTACTCAAATTCGAGTTTTTTGGCAATGCTTGTCAAGACCAAATCATCGGCATTAAGTGTTGCCTTGGGTACCTCGCCATAAGAATAGTAGTTTACCCCTGCTGGCATTTCTTTTCCTGGGAACAAGGCGTTAAACACCATCACCGAGTCGGTGTGAGAAACTTCCAACAAATTAAACCTACTAATATAGCATGAACACATCACCGAGATGGCATCTATCACATCGCCAATTTCGGTCTCTCCCATAGGCTTTAATGCTAAAACACATTTACTTTCAAATAGTTTATCACTTAATCCTTCTTTGAAAGCCACATCGTCAATCTCACCATTTTCCCATTTTTCCCTTAGCGTAAAATAAGAGGCGACTACCTCTTGGTTTTTTGACGCAGCCAGTTTCAGCAAAGCCTGCCTCCACTGCTCCAATCCTTCCGCCCCTGCGGGGAACGACATCCTTTTAATCTTGCTCTCTCCAACAACAGAGCAATTTCCCTCGGTGAGATTGTTTTCTTGACCATCATAAAAATAGATGTGTCTTTGCACGGCATTTCCAGCGGCATCACGCTCTGTATCAAATAATATTGTAGTGGTGTATTCCGCCGGGAGAACCCTATAATCACGTTTAACCACAGGATATTCAGTTCCATCTTCAACGGGCACCTCGTCATCGAAAAAAACATCTTCGGAGGCCTCCTCGGTTTCATCTCCCACCGATTCCTCTTCATTGAATATCTCCTCCTCGGTTTCATCTTCAGATATCTCTATATCGGTGATTCCTTCATCTGGTATCACTTCCACGATTGTCATTTTTGCCTGTGGTATCTCTTCAGGTATTGTGTCAACAATTCTAAATTCGTCTTCGTCTTCAATTAAAGGAAAACACACTCTGTTAGCATTAGTCACCCTCTCTAACACTTTCACCTTGGCATTTGCTCCAACGAGCATAAAAACTGCAAAAAACAATAAAGAAAGATATCTCATAATACAAGCGGAAATTATTAACGGTTCATTTGAAATATTTGAAAGGTAGAACACGCCCGCACGGGGGATGTGCGGGCGTGTATTGTGGTATAGCTGTTATTTCAGGCCGCACTCGCGCATGAGTTCGTCGACGGCGGCTTTGAGCTGGCGGTCGTCGCCTTTGACCACGGTTTGCGGGTCGTTCAGGATGAGAATGTCGGGCTCGAGCTGCAGGTTCTCGAGGTATTTGCCCTCGGCGGTGACATAGCCTATGATGGGGATACCGAAGAGCATCGAATCGTCCTGGAGGTCCTCCCACGACACGCTGGTCATCGTGCCCGGCACTGGAGCTCCCACGAGTTTGCCGAGTTTGCCGTGCTTGTAAACCCAGGGGGTGCCGTGCGCGTTGCTGTAGTTCGCCTCACACTGGAGCATGATGCTGGGCTTGTTCCAACGGCGTGACGGCATGTCGCAGGCCGCGCGGCCGCGGATGGTCTGAGTGAGGTATTTCTTGCCGCTGAAGAGCACCTCGATATCCTCGTGCAGACGGCCGCCGCCGTTGAAGCGGGTATCAATCACGATGCCCTCACATTTATTATACTTGCCGAGCACCTGGCTGTAGACATCACGGTAGCTGGCGTCGTTCATCGACTTGAGGTGAACGTAGCCCAGACGGCCGCGGCTCAGACTGTCGACGATATGGGCGTTACGGTCCACCCAGCGCTTGTAAAGCAGGTCGTTGAGTTTCGAGTTCGACACGGGTTTCACCACTTCCTCCCAACGCTCGCCGCTCTTGGGATTGTAGCACGAAAGCAGTGTGTTCTTGCCCACGGTGCCGTTGAGCAGCAGCGAATAGTCGTTCTCGACGGTGATCTCGGTGCCGTTGATCTTCTCGATGATGGTGCCGGCCTGCACTTTCGACTTCGACTTGTTAAGCGGTCCGCCTTTCACCACCTCGTCCACTTTCAGGCCCTTGCCGGTGTAGCCCCAGTCGTAGATGAGCGCCAGCTGGCCGGTGGCCTCGCTGCCTGCGGGATAATAGTGTCCGCCGGTGTGCGACACGTTCAGTTCACCCAGCAGCTCGCTCAACAGAATGGTGAAGTCGTAGTTGTTGTTGATGTGCGGCAGGAACTTGCGGTAATTGTCGCAGTTGGCTTTCCAGTTCACTCCGTGGAAATTGAGGTTGTAGAAACGCTTGTCGATCTGGCGCTGGACGTGGTCGAACATATACTCGCGCTCGGCTGCAAGGTCCATCTTCATCACGGCAGAGTAGGAAATCGACTTCAGCTTGTCGCTCGACACTGTGAGCTTCTGCATCGTAGAGCTGCCCAGCAGGAACAGTTCCTTTTCCTTGTTGGCTGGCTCGATGGCGGCCCATTTCGAATCGGTCTTGTCGATAAGTTTTGTGGAACGCTTGCGCAGGTCCATCTTCCACAGGTCGTAGCCTTTCTCAAACTTGCTGAGGTAGTAGAGGCTCTCGCCGTCGTTGGTGACATAGGCGCTTGCGATGTCGCTCGAGTTGGGCGTCACGCGGACTATGCGGTCCTCGAGGCCGTCAAGTTCCACTACGATGTCTTTGCTTTTCTCGGCTTTGTCGTCCTTTTTCTTATCGTCTTTCTTCTTGTCCTTGTCTTTGTCCTTGTCGTCATCGCCATTGGCCTTCTTCTCGGCATCGGCCAGCAACTCGGCCTCCTCCTTGTCGAGGTTGTACTTGTCGAGTGCCTCCTGGTTCAAGAACACCATCAACACGTCGCTCTGGCTGCCCCACGAGGCGTGAGAGCGCATGCCGTAGCGGTTGCTCAGGTAGAGAATGGCGTTGCCGTTCATAACGAAACGCGGGCTCTCGCTGAAGTAGGCGCTGTTAGTGATGTTGTGAATCTCGCCGCCGTGCGAACTCACCAGACCGATGTCGGTGTACGGGTCGCGCTGGTGGCCGATAAACTCGAGGGCGAACCATTTTCCGTCGGGCGACCAGTTGTAGTTGAAGCCGCCGTTGGTCTCATACCAGGTCGAGCCGTCGGTGATCTCGCGAACCTTGCCGCTGGCAAGGTTGAGCACCTTCAGCTGGTTGCGGTTCTCGATGAACGCCAGTTCCTTGCCGTCGGGCGAGAACTTGGGCACAGCGCGCTCGATGGTCGACGATGAGAGCAGAATCTCCTCGTTGATTACAGTAGCGTTGGGGAAATTGGGGTCGTCGTCGCGGGCGATGGTGGCTTTTACCAGTTGCCAGTTGCCGTTGCGCTCGGTGGCATAGGCCAGCGTACGGTTGTCCTTGTTCCACGTCACCTCGGCCTCGGCCTGCGGGGTCGACGACACCTGCTTGGTGGTGGCGTATTCCACCGAAGTGACAAACACGTCGCCGCGAACAACAAACGCCACCTGCTTGCCGTCGGGCGAAACAGTTGCGCCGGTCGCGCCTTTGCTGAACGTCAGTTTCTTCACCTGCTCCACGTCGTCGTGCACCAGAGTGATGGCAACCTTCGACGACTTGCCGCCGGGCTTGAGTGTGTATATCTCGCCGTCGTAGGTGTAGCAGAGCATACCGTTGCGCGCCACACTGAGGAAGCGCACCGGGTTGGTCTTATGCGTGGTCACTGCCGACACCTGCGAGGGGTTGTCGAGCGACATCTGCCATACATTGAAGCTGCCGCCGTTGCGCTCGCTCAGGAAATACACCGTCTTGCCGTCGGGACTGAGAACTGGCGTACGGTCCTCGCCGCCGCGATGCGTGAGGTTGGTGTGCTTGCCGCTTCCTATGTCGTAGCGCCAGATGTCGCGTGTAATCGACGACGTGTGGTGCTTACGCATCGCGTCCTCGCCGCCCTTGCGGTCGTGATACAGGAAGAACCGGCCCTGCGGATCGAAGCAGATGTCCTCGGCCGGAGAGGCCAGAACGCGCGTCGTGCGGCCGCCGCCCACTGGCACCTGGTACACTTCACTCAAGCGGCTGCTCGGGAACAACGCGCTCGACGCCGGGTCCTGTATGGTCGCAACGAAATAGACATACTTGCTATCGGGCGTGAACGCTGTCGGAGTCTCGCCGGCGCTGTTGAACGTCAACTGCTTGGCCGTGCCGCCCGACGACGGCATAATGTACACGTCGCTTCCCCCCTTGCGGTCGCTCGCAAAGGCAATCATTTTACCGTCGGGCGACCATACCGGCGCACTCTCATACCCCGGTGTAGTGGTCAACTGGATGGCGCGTCCGCCGCCGGAGGCCACCTTATAAATATCACCCTTGTAGGTGAACACTATCTCGCTCCCGTCGGGCGAGATGCTCGCGAAACGCAGCCACAACGGCGTTTGGGCCGAAACCGTCACAGCCATCGCGACAATCATCACTCCAAATATCAATCTCCTCATATTCAATGATTTTAAATATCCGCCAGCCTAATGACCACGGACGTGTTGACAACGACAAGCTCAACGGCTCACCGCCTATAATACATTTTTTATGCCACAAAGTTACAACTTTTTTCCCATTCGCCAACTTTTTTCGGAAAAAAACGCCACACTAAAATAATGAAGGCGCCATTTCTTTTGCGAAATCACGCCTTCAACTTTTATCGTAAATATATCTTATATTCCTTACGGGGCCGTCACGGCGATTTTCTTGCTCTTGCTGTTAGCGTGGACGCCGTCGGTCGAGATGGCGGCGCGATAGATATAGATGCCGCGAGGAACACGCGAGCCGCTATAGTCGGTAAGGTTCCAGTGGATGGGGAACGACGTGTCGAGGCTGCTGCGACCGCTTTGTGTGGTCGACCACACCTCACGGCCCATCAAGTCGAACACCTCGAGCTTGATGGTGACATTGGCGTTGAGCATGCTGTGCTGCACGTAGAAATTGGTCTCTACGCTGGCGGGATTGGCGTCACAGTACACGCTCACAATATCGGGTTTCAAACTCTTTGACACTATGAACTGGATTTCGCCCTCGCTGGAGTTGGCAAACACGTCCCACACCTTGAATTTCAACTTATGCGGCCCCTCGCTCAGATTGGTCAGCGGATATGCTATCTCGCCCTCTGTGCCGCCGAAAGGCATTTCTTTAGGTGTATAATAGTTAACCACGTCGCTTAAAGTGGTCTTGTCGTCGAGCGTAAGTGTCATGGTGTGCCCGATGCCGGCATTCGAGAAGTTCAGTCCGGTTTCGTCGCCCACCATGATGAGCACCACGGGAGAGTCGCCCACGTTGTCACCGTTTTTGAACTCCTTGTTGTTGAGGCGGAAGTAGATGATGTCCGGACCGATGGTATCGGCCTCCACTGTGTCGTCAAAACCGTAGATATAGAATTTGTCGCACGAACCGTTGGCCTCCAGTGAATCCACTGTGCTATAGGCATATAGGCTCAACAACGACGGTTGGAAATTGTCATAGCTGGCAAGGACCTCGCTCGGTATCGTCATCGTGACGCTGAACTTGCCGGAACTCACATCTGTGTTGTTGATCGACAGCTTGTTGGCGCGCTCGTGGAACACGAACTTCTGGCCGTCGGAGCCGTAACCATGACTGGTGACGCTGGTCTCGCAGTCGTAAAGCGTAGAGAGCAGATAGCCCGTGAAGTCGTTTACTTCCTGACCGCGCTCGTTCTCGATATGTCCCTTGAAAGTGACGGTCTGGCGGGCCTGCAGTACCGGCAGTTCTTCGCCGCCTACAGCTTCGTCGTTGATTTCGTCGACCACAGCGCGGTAACTCGGGAATGCCGGACGCATTGCCGGGTCGCCGCACAGGAGATAGCGCATCGTATTGTCGTCGTTGGTGTATTCCCGCTTGCCGCGCAAGATGATGTCGCCCAGGCGAAGCGGAAGGCCCTTACTGTCACGCTCGAAGATGTGACGGCCCACGGCCTCGTTCAGCGGACCATTGCTGTGTACCAGCGCCAGGCGGGCCGGGCACACCACGGCAATGGCGCCGCCGGCATTGTTCAGCAACATCATCTCGCCGCCTGAGGTCTCCACGGCGTCGATACGTGTGAATTCGCATGTAGCGGCGTATAAGATAGGCAGATGCTTGTAATACAGCTCGTCGCGTATGTCGCCCTTGAGCATAAGACCGTCGCCGGTCCAGGTCGAAATACCGGAGTGACCGGTAAAGTTCCACCATACGACACCGTCCTGAAGGGTCGAATACATCTTTTTGCGGGCGTCAGGATACTTGCTCACACCGCCGTCGCTGGCGCGGGTAGTGGCATCCAGATATACACGGTTGAACACCGCGTGCTCGCCGCCATGGGTGCGGGCTGCCGTAATCACCGCCTCGGCCTGCTTCATGTGCACGCCGTCGTCACCGTCGTCGGCCACGTTGAGCACATTGTTTTTCCAGCTGCCATAATCGGGTTTGGTGACATATTTCACGAGTTTATTGACCATTATACGGGCCTCGTTGACGCTTTTAACCGGCATGCGGCCCACAGCGATTGTGGGAAGCTCACGGTAGAAGTTCGGGCCACTGTCGTCGCCGAGGATGATGAACGGGTCGTCGCTGATGTAGGAGTCGTTCTCATTGTCGCTGAAGTTGGTCTGCCATGTGAGCAGCTTCGGATATGCTATCCCCTTGAATTCCTGGCTCACGCCGCGATTGTCGTACGAGCCGTTGCCGAACAGCAGAAGGTATCCTAGTTTGTGGCCTTCCTGCTCGCCACGGTCGTAGAAGTATTTGCTCACCATGCGGTATGCCATAGCGTCGGGGGTGCCAGCCGAGAACTCATTGTACACCTGATTATCGGTGAACACATGAACTTTCATGGCATCCACCTTTTCGTGCAGCGAGGCCACACGCTGCGCCTGCTCAATATATTCCTTCGGGGTGATGATAATCATGTCGGGCACAGCCATGCCATGAATGTTCTGATTTTCTACATCGCCTGCAAATTCCGGCGAGGGCATGGTTTTTGTCGGGTCGAAGGCAACGAACGTCTGCGGCAGCACAAACGCCGTGCTGAAGCGGGCCCTACCCTCTTCGCACACCACATTCTGCTGTTCGGCTTTATTAGGATTGGTCACATTCCACACCACGGTATTCTCGTCGGCTCCTGCAATCTCAAACATTCCTGTCGAGAGCATCGACCCGTGGCGGAACGTGAGTTGAGCGGCTCCTGCGAGATTCAACTGACGCTGGTAGTTCACTGCAATATAGTTCAGACGCGCCATCTCCACGTTACCGCTGCAACTGAATGTCACTTTGTATTTAAGCTGGTTGGTTTCCTCGAGCACAAACGACTTGGTTGTGTTTGCCCAATTGTAATGGTCATGTGCCACGTCGGCTATCACGGCGACATTGTCGGCGGCGCTCTTTTCAAGTGGCTTGTCGTTGGCGATAAAACTCACGACTCCCGTTGTGCCGGCATTGATTTTGGCGGCAAACGAGGTGCGCACACTTACAGTCGAGCCTTCCACGAGTCCGGGAAGGGTGAAGTCAAAATCACGGCTACGGTTCACGCGCATGTCCTCGCCAAGGAATGTTCGGCCGGTCTCTCCCGTGTTCACCAGTTCCTCTTCATGGAACACGTAGTCCCTGAAGGCCGTGACTGGCGCGGAGCCGGTGACCGGCACTTCCGATTTCTCCACCGTAGGATCAGGTGTCTCGGGATCTTCGGTCACAAGATAGTAGGCGCTCGAACTGTAGGTGTTCTGGACTGGAACATATTCTGATGAATTGATTCCTCCAACGCTCACAGGACCATAGGCATAAAACAGCAGGCGGCCGCCGCCTTCGGGACGGTAGACGGGCACTGCGGGCAGGTCATCGACAATGTCGACCGTGAGTTTCTCCGACAGCATATTGCCTCCGCGACCATATACTTTAAGGTGTTCGACGCCAGTGAAGCCCAGATTACGGGCCTGTTCGGAGGTAATCTGGTACATTCCGCTATGATCCACTTTCAGTTTAACCCATTTACCCGTAGACAACTGCGACGTAGTGGCGTAATGGCTCACGTCGAAAGCCCGCGACAGCGAAGTCGTGGCAACAATCATCAAGGCCGCCAGTATCATCCGGGCAGCGGCGTTTCTCGTTATATATTTCATCGTTAACGTCCTTTTTTCTCCTAAAATATATTATGCTTTTATTTTTTAAACGACCAGCATTCATAATTATTGTATACATAAATAAGTCAAAAAGATGCAAACGATTTCAAACATTTTTACACACAATTCTTTCAATACCAAAGGCAAACGATTGCTTTTACTTGTAATTTTGTAGCGCAAACACAGCGATAGAACACGCAATTTTAACCAATATTTAATCCTAACTATTCTAACTGACAACCTTTTATGAGGCAAAACGCTACAAAACGATGGCTTGCGCGCACCGCGCTTTCCGTAATCGCTTGGTTGTGCCCATTCCTTGTCATGGCACAAGGATGGCCAGCTAATTATGGCGGTGTCATGTTGCAGGGATTCTACTGGGATTCCTACGAAGACACCAAGTGGACCAACCTTACCTCTCAGGCTGATGAGTTGTCGAAGTATTTCGACATCATCTGGGTGCCGAATTCAGGTACCCCCGGAGGTGGAGCAACTCAACAGTCGATGGGATACAATCCCTGCTTCTGGCTTACTCACAACACTGTCTTCGGTACTGAAGCACAGCTCAAAACGATGATCAACACCTTCAAAGCAAAGGGCACAATCATCATGATGGACTTTGTGGTCAACCACAAGAGCGGTCAATACAGCTGGTGTGACTTCCCCACCGAACTCAGAGACAATTACACCATCAAGTGGACCAACTCGAAACGTGCCGAGATTTGCTCGACCGACGAGTGCAACAAAAACGGTTACACGACAACCGGCGCACCCGATACAGGTGAAGACTTCGACGGTAGCCGCGACCTCGACCACACAAGCACCAAAACACAGTCGAACATCAAGACCTATATTGAGTTCCTGGCCAACGAACTGGGTTACGGCGGTTTCCGTTTCGACATGGTGAAGGGTTACTCAGCTTCCTATGCCGGAACCTACGCACGCCACGGTGGCGTTCAGTTCAATGTGGGCGAATATTGGGACGGCGATTATAACAAGGTGGTGAACTGGATCAACGGCACGGGCAAGTCGCTCGCAGCATTCGACTACCCCTTGAAGTACCGCATCAACGCAGCTTACGGCGACGGCAACTGGAGCGCGCTAAACGACAAAGGCATCGCTGGCGACCCCAACATGAGCCAGTATGCCGTGACATTCATCGAGAATCACGACACTTATCAAGTGGGCAACTCCAGCCGCCTGAACAATCAGAGCAACTGGCTGGCTGCCAACGCTCTCATTCTGGGTATGCCCGGCACGCCCTGTATCATGCTTCCCCACTGGAAACTGTACAAGGAAGAGCTGAAGAAGATGATCGACGCTCGCAAGGCCGCCGGCATCACCAACACCAGCAAAATCATCCAACAGGGTGAGCAGGGTGGCGGTTACGTTATCGTCACTCAAGGCACCAAGGGCCGCGTGATGGTGGCCTGCGGATATATTGCTGACCTCGACGAAACCGGTTGGACACGCGTGTCGGTAGGCGACGCTACCAACCAGAACTACGGCTTCTATGTCAACAGCGAAGCTGGCTTCGATCCCAGTCAGGGCGGCGGTGGCACCACCACTACCGAGGTTCCCGCGCTCGCTACTTGGCAAGAGGGCAAGACCTTCGCCTATTTCGAGGCTCCCAGCAGCTGGAGCGATGTGAAGGCATGGGCTTGGGACGACAACGGCAACCTCACCGGTGATGAGTGGCCCGGAACGGGAACAATGACCAAGGTGGGCACCAACAACGGCAACAACGTGTGGCTCTGGACCGCAGCGACTACGGTGGCTCCCACCGGACTGCTGTTCAACGGCAACAACGGCGCCGACCAGACCAGCGACTACACCTTCTCCAACGGCGGTTACTACACCCAGAGTGGCCTCGTGGGAGTAGTGCCCAAGCGAGGCGAAACCGGAGGTGACGAAAATCCCGACAACGACGGCACCGTGAAGATTTACGTCAAGGCCAACGAAGCTCCCTACATCTATGCATGGGAGGAAGGCGGCGGTGAAATCTCAGCTGCTTGGCCCGGCGAACTGATGAGCCAGACCGAAACTGTCGACGGCACAAGCTTCTATGTGGCTACCTTCAACAAGAAGACCGTCAACATCATCCTCAACAACGGCAACGGCGCTCAGACCGCCGACATCATCGGCGTTACCGGTACCGTTTATTATGAGTATGACGGAAATACCACCGCACGCGTCTACGACCCCAACGGTGGCGGCAACGAGAATCCCTCGGGCAGCGTGAAGGTCTACTGCAAGGCCAGCACCGCACCCTACCTCTACGCATGGGATGCCAATGGTACAACTCTCAACGGAGCTTGGCCCGGCACTCCGATGAGCCAGACCGAGACCGTCGACGGCGTCACCTATTTCGTGAAGAGCTTCGACATTGCCTCTGTAAACATCATCTTCAACAACGGCAACGGCGCTCAGACAAGCGACATCATCGGCGTGACCGGCACCGTATTTTATGAGTATGACGGTAACACCACCGCCACCAGAATCAACGGCGGTGAACAGACCGGTGGCGACCTCCCCGACTGCGCTACATTCCAGGACGGCAAGACCTTCGCTTATCTCGAGGCTCCCAGCAGTTGGAGCGATGTCAGAGCATGGGCATGGGGTGACAATGGCAACCTCACCGGCGACACTTGGCCCGGAACGGGAACAATGACCCAGGTAGGCACCAACAACGGCAACAACGTGTGGCTATGGACTGCCGACGCAACCGTCGTTCCCACCGGTGTGGTGTTCAACGCCAACAACGGCAACACTCAGACCAGCGACTACACCTTCACCAACGGCGGTTACTACAACACCACCAGCGGACTCGTGGGCGTGGTCACCAGCGGCGGTAGCCAGGGTGGCGGCGACAACGACGGCACTGTGAAAATCTATGTTAAGGCCGAAGCCGCTCCCTACCTCTATGTATGGGAAGAAGGCGGTGGCGTCGTTTCGGCTCAATGGCCGGGCGACCTGCTGAGCGAGACCGAAACCGTAGGTGGCGAAACCTGGTATGTGAAGAGCTACGACAAGAAACTTGTCAACATCATCTTCAGCAACGGCAACGGCGGCCAGACCGACGACATCAAGGGCATCAGCGGTACAGTTTACTATCAGTACGATGGCAGCACCACAGCAGTGGCTGTGAAACCTGGTCAGGGTGGCGACGAGCCTTCTACCGACAACAAGATTAAGATCTACGTCAAGAGCGCAGCCGGCGCAAACATCTACGCTTGGACCGGCACCGAAGACACCTTCCGCGAACTCACGGCCAGCTGGCCCGGTGACGCTCTCTCGGCTACCGAGACCGTAAACGGCGCTTCGTGGTATGTGAAGGAATTCACCGCCGATGTGGTGAACGTAGTGCTCAACAGCGGCGAAGGCGCAGCTCAGAGCCAGAACTTCGAGGGCATTACCGCCGACACATTTATCGAGTATGACCTCGCTACTGGCGACGCACGCATCACCGACGGACAGAGTACCGAGACTCCGACCGGCAACGTCACCGTCTATGTGAAGTCGAGCGACACTGCCACCTACATCTACGCATGGGACGAAAACGGTGACCTCACCGCAGCTTGGCCCGGCGACCTGCTCAGCATGACTAAGGACGTCAACGGCGAGACATGGTACTACAAGACCTTCGACAAGGCAACTGTCAACGTGGTTATCAACAACAACGGCGGACTGACTCAGAGTGCCGACTTCACCGATATCACCGCCGACACCTATATCGTCTACAACCCCGCTACCGGCGAGGCTTCCATCAGCCAGCCCGGACAGGGTGGCGAAGTAGAGGATGGTGACATCAATGTCTACGTCAGCAGTCCCGCTTACATCTACGCATGGGCCGGCGAAGGCGACTCGTTTGCCGAACTTACCGCTACCTGGCCTGGTAACCAGCTTACCGAAACCAAGGTTGTTGACGGCAAGACATGGTACTACACCACCTTCAGCAAGAAGCCGTTGAACATCGTGCTCAACAGCGGTGAAGGCGCAGCACAAAGCATCGACATCAAGGGCATCACCAAGGACATCTACATCAACTACGACATGGAGACCGGCGAGGCTGTCGATGTCACCGACCAGGTGAACCCCGGCGGCAGCGGCGAGAACAAGATTCCCGATTGCGCTGTGTATGTCGACGGTAAGACTTTCGCTTACTTCGAGGCTTCCAACGAGTGGGCCAACGTCAACGCTTGGGCGTGGACCATCTACGACAACTTCTGCGGCGAATGGCCCGGTGTCGCCATGACCAAGGTGGGGACGGCTGCCAACGGCAACGAGGTGTTCCAGTGGATCTACGACGGCGACTTTGAGTTCCTGCCCGAGAACATCCTGTTCAACAACAGCGCTGACCAGACCGAGGACTTCGTCTTCACCAACGGTGGTTACTACACCGCAAGCGGTTTGCTCGGTGTAGTCGTCAAGGGCACAACGCCCAACGGCGACATCAACGAGGACGGAAACGTCAACACCGGTGACATCAGCGAGCTTTACAAGGCTATCATCAACGGATGGACCGACAGCAAGTATGACCTCAACAACGACGGTTCGGTCAACACCGGCGATGTATCGGCTCTTTACCTTATTATCCTCGGCAACTAATCAACTTGTCAGGGTACAACATTCACGGCGGCGCGCTCAACAGCGTGCCGCCGTTTTTTATCAAAAACAAGGGTCTCTCCACCTTACGGCTTTCAAGTCTTTTTTTATAAAAAAATCTAAATAATGTGCTTTTTTTTTGTCAGTTCGGAAAAAAGCAGTACTTTAGAGCAGTTTTTTGGCCCCTTTATGCGATAAAAGGGCAGCTAATTGCACGAAATACTATACACATAACATAAACAACTAATTCCTTTTTACCGAATGAAAACCAAACATTTGCTACTTGGCGATGAGGCTTTGGCATTGGGTGCGTTGCACGCTGGATTAAGCGGCGTGTTCGCCTATCCCGGCACCCCGTCGACCGAGATTACTGAATTCATCCAAAAGAACGAGTTTGCACGTGAGCGTGGCGTACACTCTCTGTGGAGTGCCAACGAAAAAACTGCGATGGAGCAAGCAATAGGCATGAGCTATGCCGGCAAGCGAGCCATGGTGTGCATGAAGCACGTGGGCATGAACGTGTGTGCCGATGCTTTTGTCAACAGCGCGATGACCGGCGCCAACGGCGGACTGGTGGTCGTGGCTTGCGACGACCCATCGATGCACTCGTCGCAGAACGAGCAGGATTCACGTTTCTACGCCGACTTCGCAATGATGCCGTGCTTCGAGCCGTCGTCACAGCAGGAGGCTTACGACATGGTGCGCAGGGCTTTCGACTACAGCGAGAAAAACCGTATCCCAGTGCTGATGCGTCTCACAACACGCATGGCACACTCGCGTGCCATTGTCGAAACCAACGACCCGCGTGAGCAGAACGACGTCCACTTCCCCGAGAACCCGCGCCAGTGGGTGCTCCTTCCCGTGAACGCCAAGATGCGCAACGACCAGCTCGTAAAAGACGTGCTCACATTTGAGGACGACGCTTGCAACATGGGCCAGAACCAATTCATCGACGGACCCGACCACTCGATGGGTATCATCACATGCGGTATTGGCTACAACTACCTCATGGAGAACTATCCCGAAGGTTGCCCGTTCCCGGTGCTCAAACTCACTCAATATCCCCTGCCCCGCAAGATGGTGCGCAAACTCGCCCAAGAGTGCAAGTGCATTCTCGTGGTGGAAGAGGGTCAGCCGTTGGTAGAGCGTCTGCTCCGTGGCGTGCTCGACACTCCCGTGGCCATCAAGGGTCGCCTCGACGGCACTCTGCCGCGAACTGGCGAACTCAGTCCCGACTGCCTGCGTGAAGCGATGGGCATGGATCCGCTGGAAACTCACGCCGCTTCGAGCGTAACCGTACCGCGTCCCCCAGCACTCTGCCAGGGTTGCGGTCACCGCGACTTCTACACAGCGCTCAACAATGTAATCAAAAACTACGACAGTGCTCGTGTGTTCGCCGACATCGGTTGCTACACTCTCGGATGGCTCGCACCGTTCCATGCGTTCCAGACTTGCGTAGAGATGGGTGCGTCGCTCACTATGGCCATCGGTGCCGCTAACGCTGGAGTACATCCCGCAGTGGCCGTCATCGGTGACTCAACATTCACCCACAGCGGCATGACCGGCCTGCTCGACGCGGTGAACGAGAAAGCCAACATCACTCTGTGTATCAGCGACAACCTCACCACAGGCATGACAGGCGGACAGGATTCGGCCGGTACAGGTCGTCTCGAGAACATTTGCCGCGGCGTGGGGGTCGACCCCGACCACGTGCGTGTGATTGTTCCTCTGCCCAAGAACTATCCCGACATGGAGAAGGTAATCGACGAGGAACTCAACTACAAGGGCGTCTCGGTGATTATCGCTCGTCGCGAGTGTATCCAGACCGCCAAGCGTCATGCCAAAGCAAAAAAATAAATTCCTAAAAACGAACAAATCATGAAACAAGATATCATATTATGCGGTGTGGGCGGACAAGGAATCCTCTCCATTGCCACAATCATAGGTTGGGCCGCTCTAAAAGAAGGCATTTACCTCAAGCAGGCCGAGGTTCACGGCATGAGCCAGCGCGGAGGCGACGTGCAGAGTAATCTGAGGCTGTCGAGCGAGCCCATCAACAGCGACCTCATCGCTCACGGCGCTTGCGACCTCATTATCTCGCTCGAGCCGATGGAGGCGCTGCGATATGTGCAGTATCTCAACCCGAAGGGATGGGTGATTACCAACACCACGCCCTTTGTCAACATTCCGAACTATCCCGAGATGGAAGCCGTCAACGACGAGCTCCGTCGTCTCGGTAACGTCATCATGATCGACGTCGACGCCATCGCCAAGGAGGTGAAGTCGCCACGCAGCGCCAACATGGTGCTCCTCGGAGCCGCGGCTTCGGTGCTTGAGATGCTCAAACCCGAGCAGCTGCTCGAGGGCATCACCAACGTCTTCGCGACCAAGGGCGAGAAAATCGTTGAGACCAACATCGCCGCTTTCAAGGCCGGATACGAGTTCGCACAGAAAAACAAATAAAATAACCTTTTAATACGGTAGTTCTATAAATCGTTTGAATGCATTTATAGAACTACCTTAAAACCTTAACATAAACATATTATTTATTTATAGAATTATGAGTTTTCCTATAAAACAAGAAGTGCTCGACAATATTCTGGCACAACGCGACCTGACAGATGTATCGAAAGCTACAATTCGCCAGTGCGCTGCTATCGCTGCCGAAATGGAGAAAGCGTCGGGCGAGGAGTTTATGCATCTGGAAGTGGGTGTCCCGGGTATTCGCTCGTGCCAAGTGGGCGTTGACGCTCAGAAGAAGGCTCTCGACGACGGCATCGCGGGCATCTATCCCGCCATCAGCGGTGTTCCCGAACTCAAAGAGAACGCATCGCGATTCATCAAGGCCTTTGTCGATGTCGACATCAATCCAGAGTGCATTGTGCCGACTGTAGGCTCGATGCAGGCATGCATGAACCTCATTCTCGAATGCTCGCAACTTAACCCGAAGAAGGACACCATGCTTTACATCCTGCCGGGATTCCCGCCTCATGTCAAGCAGTCGGCCGTCAACGGCATCAAGTACGAGCAGTTCGACATCTACCACTACCGTGGCGAGAAACTGCGCGACAAGCTCGAGGAATACTGCTCGAAAGGCAACATCGCAGCTTTGATTTACTCCAACCCCAACAACCCCACATGGGTCTGCCTCACCGAAGAGGAGCTGAAGATTGTGGGAGAAATCGCCAACAAATACGACGTGATTGTGCTCGAAGACCAAGCATACCTCTGCATGGACTTCCGCACCGACAAGTCAGTGCCGTTCCAGCCGCCGTTCCAGCCCACTGTGGCTCATTACACCGACAATTACGTGCTCATGCTCTCCGGCTCGAAAATCTTCAGTTACGCCGGCGAGCGAATCGCAGTGGTGGCGTTCAGCAACAAACTGTTCAACCGCGAATACCACGCCCTGCGCGAGCGCTACGGAATAGGCCGTATGGGTGACAACTTCATCTTCACCTATCTTTATGTGGCTTCTACCGGAACTTCCCACTCGGCACAGTACGCCCTCTCGGCTATGATGAAAGCGGCTGTCGAAGGCAAATACAACTTCGTGAAAGAAACTCAAGAGTACGAGCGTCGAGCCAAAATCACTAAGGACATGTTCCACAAACACGGTTTCAACGTGGTATATGCCAAGGACGGTGACAACGACATCGCCGACGGCTTCTTCTACACTATCGGATACCACGGAATGGCCGACCGTGACCTCTTGAACGACCTGCTGCTCTGCGGCATAGCAGCCATCACGCTCAACAACACCGGCAGCAGCCAGCCTGGCATTCGCGCCTGCGTGTCACAGCTCTCCACCGAGCACCACATGGCTGAGTTCGACCGCCGACTGGGTCTTTTTGTTGAACTGCAAAACAGTAAGAAAAAATGAATTACATGACTGCCGACGAGGCCGTGCGCCTCATCAAAAGCGGCGACCACATCTATTGTATGGGCAGCACCGCCATTCCCGTGGTGTTGCAGAGCGCGCTCGCACGACGTGCCGATGAGTTGCGCGACGTGGTGGTGTACTCGGCCTTCAATGTGCCGGCTGGCGAATGCCCCCTGTGCAAGCCCGAGTACAAGGACTCGTTTATCACTCGGAGCCTGTTCCTCAGCGGCGACCAGCGAAAGTGGGTCGCTCAGGGATACGGCGAGGTGATTCCCGCTTTCCTGGGAGAAATCCCCTACCTGTTCCGCAGCCGTCAGCTGCCACTCGACGTCACGTTCCTCAACTGCTCTCCGCCCGACAAGGACGGATATTGCAGCTACGGCGTGAGCGCCGACCTGGCTTTCAGCGCCGTGGAGATGTCGAAAACCATCATCGCGCAAATCAACGACAGTATGCCCTACCTCTGCGGTGCCGCCAAAATCCATGAGAGCGAAATCACGGCCGCCGTACGTTGCGACGAACCGCCGCTGGCAATGGAGTTTGGTGAGTCGACACCCGTCGAGAGCGCTATCGGAGGCTTCATCGCCGCCGAGATTCCTGACGGCGCAACGCTGCAAATCGGTGTCGGGGGTATACCTAACGCCGTGCTCGCCGGCATCAAGAACCACAAGCACCTCGGCCTGCACACCGAGGCGATGACCGACGGCGTGGTGAGGCTCATCGAGGAAGGAGTAATCGACAACAGCCTGAAGAAGATTCGGCCGGGCAAGAGCGTGGCCAGTCTGGCTCTCGGCTCGAAGCACATGTACGACTTCCTCGACTATAACGACGACTGCGAGTTCTACGATGTGGCTTGGACCAACGATCCGCAAGTCATTCGACAGAACCCGCGGCCCATCGCCATCAACAGCGCAATCGAGGTCGACCTGACAGGACAGGTATGCGCCGACAGCATCGGCACGATGATTTTCTCAAGCGTGGGCGGACAGCACGACTTCATGTACGGTGCCGCTCTCAACCCCGAGGGAAAAACGTTCATCGCCCTGCCATCCCGGACTGGGAAAGGCAAAGGGAAAATTGTCTCGACTCTCACTCCGGGCGCCGGAGTCGTAACAACGCGTTTCCAGACGCAGTACGTCGTCACCGAGCACGGTATCGTCTACCTGCGCAACAAGAGCATGCCAGAGCGGGCAAAAGCGCTCATCTCCATCGCTCATCCCGACGACCGAGAAGAA
Organism: Sodaliphilus sp.; assembly: GCA_045112115.1. GTDB lineage: Bacteria > Bacteroidota > Bacteroidia > Bacteroidales > Muribaculaceae > Sodaliphilus. The sequence goes on from JBGUHM010000110.1 coordinate 18,340, forward strand.
CTCGAGCGGGCTGCCGCCGAACGCTTCGGCTACAGCTTCCTGCGCCTGAAATAGCGCACACCCACCCTACAATGGAGCAAACAACGGAGCGAGCAACCCTCGCTCCGTTTATCATCCCCCAGCAGGTCTCGGACCTGCTGGCAGGAGAACCCCTACGTACGCGAGCGAAGCGAGCTCATTTGGGGACACCCATGTATGCGAGCCTCTGACCTCATCTGGGGTTAGGCAATGTATGAGAGCCGTACTTTGCGAGGTACGGAACCCTGTGCTATTATCGTCACACACCATCATACGCACAAGCGCATATGGGTGTCAACGAGCCAAACGGAACCCGAGGTAGTTGACGTTGTGGTTGGGGAATTCGAGTCCCCGAATGGCAACTCGACATAATGTGGCAGAAAAGCACCAACAACCGCCACGATACACACGGAAGGGTCGCGATTCTTGACCTATGGGATTCGTCACACTTTCGCTTGAATATTCATCATGCATGTCTTGGCACCATTCCCACACATTGCCACTCATGTCATGGATACCTAACTCATTCGGGGCTTTAGTGCCAACAGCATGGGTCTTTTGACCGCTGTTTTCCAAGTACCACGCCACCTCGTCGAGGTTGTCGCTACCGCTGTACTGCGTGTGGAGGCTCTTGTTGCCGCCGCGGGCGGCAAATTCCCATTCGGCCTCGGTGGGCAGACGGAAATTCTCGCCAGTGATGGCGTTCAATTTCTTGATGAACTCCTGGCAGTCTTCCCAACTCACCTGCTCCACCGGCAGATTAGCGCCTCTAAATTCACTTGGATTGCTCTCCATCACTGCTTCCCACAGCGCCTGCGTAACCTCGGACTTTCCAATCATGTAACTTGACAATGTAACCTGGTGAACGGGCTGCTCGTCATCATTAGGGTCTACCTGCTCGGGCGTAGCACCCATATCAAAGGTGCCACCCTCAACCGGCACCATCTCGAACGACACATCGTTGACAGCATACACTTTGGTTTTGGGAAATACCATTATATTGACAGATTCATCAATGTAGGACTCATCACTACCTTTTCCGCTTTGGCTACAACTCATGAGTGTCCAAGCCAAGCCAAGCATAACTATAGCAGTGGTAATCCCAAAAATAAAGTGGTTTTGGCTTTTTTTTCTTTTCACATTCGTCCTCTCAACAGCCGTTGCCGCCTCCAGCGCTTCAGGCAGACGCTGCTCCTGCAGCGTTACACCTAAACGCATTAACTCTTGCTTTTCTCCCATATTCATGACGTTTTCAAGTATTAATTATTAGTTTTAATCCGCAAATTTACAAATAAATCCCCATCCCACAAAAAAACAGTTAAGAATCCCACAAGTTATCGGCATGTACTGACAATGTTAAGTGTAGATGCCAGTGTAGATGGCAGCAATGTAATGCCCATAGGAGAAACCCCATGAACGCAAGCGAAGCGAACGCATGCGAAAGCCAGCAGGTCGGAGACCTGCCAGAAGGAGAAAGAGGGTGTGTCATAATTCAGTTATGGCTCACCCTCTTTGCAAATCAACCGCCTGAGAATGCGATATTTTTCAGGCGGCTGATTTTTC